>NZ_JBXUOW010000022.1:0-79076 GCF_057196645.1 Micromonospora sp. ATLC16 | reverse complement strand
ATCGCCGTGCCCCCACCGCCGAAACAGACCAGATGGGCCAGCCCCCCCGCGCGGACCCCGAGCCAGAGCCGGCACCGACGACCCTCGGGCGGTGGCGCCGCGACGGGCGGCCCCACCCCGGGCCCGGGCGGCGGCGCGTCGGTGCCGGGCGGCGTGGTCGGGCCGGTGGCAGCTGCGGGCCGCGTACCGGTGCCGTCGGTGGACGGCGGGTCGGACGGGGCCGGCGTGCCGCTTTCGTCCGCCGCCTGAGGTCCCTGCTGGCCGGGCAGCGAGGGGTCTGGTGGTGGGGCTGCCGGTCCGGGAGCGGTCATGGGAGCCAGCGTAGTGCCCGGCGACTCAGCGGTAAGGACCCGCAGCCCGGTCACTGGCGACCGTGACCACGTCGCCGCCCGGCGCGGCGGTCGCCAACGGCTCGTACGCGGACGGCTCGTCGACACTCTCGGCGAGCAGCGGCACCGCCGTGATCTTCACGTCGAACCCGCCGAGCGCGCGGCGGTAGGTGCCCACCGACTCCCACTCGGTGACCAGGCACCAGTGACGCGGGTCGTCCAGCGCCCGGACCAGTTGTCCGCGCTGGTAGCCGGGCCGGGCGGCCAGTGCCGCGAGGGCTGCGTGGGCCCGGGTGGCGAACGCCTCCGCGACGTCCTCGTCGACCACGAACCGGTTGGTCACCAGCACCGGCTTCTCCTCCTCGTAGAGTCTGTGGGATGCAGCGTACGCAGCCTGGGATCGCCGGCCGACTGGCCCGGACCAATCCGACGACGGTGTTCCTGGTCACCCTGCTTGTTGCGCTTGTCGCGTTCTTCGCTCCGGGCGTGGTCGGCGGGCTGCTGACCCTGCTGCTGGCCGGCGCGTTGGCGGCTCTGCTGGTGACCACCTGGTCGGTGCAGACGCCGCAGACCCGGACGATCCGGCTGGTCGTGCTGACGTTGCTGGTCACGGCCGGTCTGGTGAAGCTGTTCTGACATGCAAGCATGCGTTTTTGACAATCATTGTCGTTGTCGCGGAAAGTCGAGGACATGACCTTCCGCCCCACCCCGCGTGCCCTGGCCACCGCCACGGCGGCGCTGCTCGCCCTGGCCGGCGTCACCGCCTGTTCGAACGACGACAGCCCGGCCGGCGCCGACCCGCTGCGGGTCGACGTGGTGGCCGGTTTCTACCCGTTGCAGTTCCTCGCCGAGCGGGTCGGCGGCGACGCCGTGACCGTGACCAACCTGGCCCGCCCCGGTGCCGAGCCGCACGACCTGGAGCTCAACCCGAGTCAGGTCGGCCAGATCAGCGAGGCGGAACTGGTCGTCTTCCTGCACGGCTTCCAGCCCGCCGTGGACGAGGCGGTCGAGCAGCAGGCCGGTGACCGCGCCTTCGACGTGGCGACCGTGGAGCCCCTGCTGGACGCCACCGCCGGTGGCCACGACCACGAAGGCGAGGAGCACGCCGAGGAGGCGTCCGAGGGTGCCAAGGACCCGCACGTCTGGCTCGACCCGACCCGACTGGCGACCATCGGTGACAAGCTCGCCGAGCGGCTCGGCACGGCCGACCCGGACCGGGCCGGCGAGTACACCCAGCGGGCCGCCACCCTCCGTACCGAGCTGGAGAAGCTGGACACCGAGTTCACCGAGGGGCTGAAGACCTGCCAGCGTCGGGAGATCGTGGTCAGCCACACCGCGTTCGGCTACCTGGCGCAGAAGTACGAGTTGGAGCAGATCGGCATCACCGGACTCACCCCGGAGGACGAGCCGTCACCGCAGCGACTGGCGGCGGTGACCGAGGAGGCCCGGGAGCACCAGGCCACCACGATCTTCTTCGAGACGCTGGTCAGCCCGAAGGTGGCCGAGACCATCGCCCGTGAGGTCGGCGCGCAGACCGCGGTGCTGGATCCGATCGAGGGCCTGTCAGCCGAGGGCGACGGGGACTACCTTTCGGTGATGCGTACCAACCTGGGGACCCTGAGGACGGCGTTGAGCTGCTCGTGACACCTGACGTCATCACCGTCACGCACGGGGTGGTCGGCTACGACGGCCGCCCCGTGCTTCGTGACGTCTCGCTTACCGTGACCGCCGGTGAGGTGGTCGCGATCCTGGGCGCCAACGGCTCCGGCAAGTCCACCCTGATCCGCGCCATTCTCGGGCTGGTTCCGCTGAGCGCCGGCACCGTGACCCTCTTCGGCCGGCCGGTCCGCCGGTTCCGGCAGTGGCACCGCGTCGGGTACGTCCCCCAGCGCCTCGGTGCCGGCAGTGGCGTACCGGCCACCGTCGCCGAGGTGGTCGCCGCCGGACGGCTGGCCCGCCGGGGGATCCTGCGCCCGCCCGGGCGGGCCGACCGGGCAGCCGTCGCCGAGGCGCTGCGCGCGGTTGGCCTGGCCGACCGGGCGAAGGACCCGGTCAGCACCCTCTCCGGAGGGCAGCAGCAGCGCACGCTCATCGCCCGGGCCCTGGCCGGGCAGCCCGAGCTGCTGATCCTCGACGAGCCGACGGCCGGCGTGGACGCGGCCAGCCAGGAGGCGTTCGCCGGTGCGCTGCGCGACTTCACCGTCGGCGGAGGGACCGTACTGCTCGTCGCCCACGAGTTGGGTCCGCTGCGCCCGGTGATCGGCCGGGCGATCGTCGTACACCAGGGGTTCGTGGCGCACGACGGCGCCGTGCCGGAGCCGGCCGGCCACCACGCGGCGCCGGACCACGACCACGTGCATCCGCACGGTCCCGAGGAGCCCGCCGGGCTGTGGAGCGCACGATGAGCCTCTTCCAGTACGAGTACATGCAGCTTGCGCTGGTCAGCGCTCTGATCATCGGGCTGACCGCGCCCGCGCTCGGCATCTACCTGGTGCAGCGGCGGCTGGCGCTGATCGGGGACGGCATCGGGCACGTCGCACTGACCGGGGTCGGTGCCGGCCTGCTCTTCCAGACCTCCCCCGTGATCATGGCAGTGATCGCGGCCACCGTCGGCGCGGTCGTCATCGAGCTGATCCGTGAACGCGGCCGCACCTCCGGCGATCTGGCCCTCGCGCTGCTCTTCTACGGCGGCATCGCCGGCGGGGTGGTGCTGGTGGGGCTCTCCGACAGCACCAGCTCCAACCTCAACGCGTACCTGTTCGGCGCGTTGAGCACGGCGTCCCGGGCTGATGTCGCCACCATCGCGGTGCTCGGCACGGCCGTGCTGATCGCGATGATCGGGCTGCGGCCGGCGCTGTTCGCCGTCTGTCACGACGAGGAGTACGCCCGGGTCTCCGGCCTGCCGGTACGCGCGCTCAACCTGCTGCTCGCGGTCACCACGGCGATCACGGTGACGATCGCCATGCGCGCGGTCGGCGTGCTGCTGATCAGCGCGCTGATGGTCGTGCCGGTGGCCACCGCGCAGCAGGTCACCCGGGGGTTCCGCAGCACGATGGCGGCGGCGATGGCGTTGGGCCTGTTCGCCGGCGGGGCGGGCATCTGGATGGCGGCGACCGCCGACACCGCGCCCGGCGCGTCGGTGGTGGTGCTCGCGATCGCCTCGTTCGTGGTGGTCACCCTGCTGGCCGCCGGTTGGCGTCGGCTCCGGCGGGCCCGACCCCAGCCCGCGCCGGCTCCGGAGCCGCACGAGGTGGTGCTCGGCGGGTCCTGATCACGAGCGGCGCGCCGGTATTGGTTACCGTTGCAGGGTGACCAGCGGATCCGGCTATGACGCGTACGAGGGTGCCAGCGAGTTGCTGCGCGCCCTCTCGGCACCGATCCGGCTGGCCATCGTCAGCGAGCTGGCCGGTGGTGAGCGCTGCGTACACGAGCTGGTGGACAAGCTCGGCGTGGCCCAGCCGCTGGTCTCCCAGCACCTGAGGGTGCTCCGTGGGGCGGGCGTGGTCCGTGGCTCCCGGCGGGGGCGGGAGATCGCGTACACCCTGGTCGACGAGCACGTCGCGCACATCGTGGCCGACGCGGTCAGCCACGCCAGGGAGGGATCATGAGCGAGCGGAGTGGCGTCATGAGCGAGCGTAGCGAGCGAATCATCAGGCTCAGTGCGGACGTGCCTCATGGCGGCACGCAGCGAAGCGGAGTGGCGTCATGAGCGACGGTGGTACGGCGGTTCGCAACACCCGTCAACGGTCGGCGGTGAGCGCGCTGCTCGCCGAGACGGAGGGCTTCCACAGCGCCCAAGAGCTGCACGCGATGCTGCGCGACCGTGGCGAGCGGGTCGGGTTGACCACCGTCTACCGGACGTTGCAGGGGTTGGCCGAGGCGGGCGAGATCGATGTGATGCGCCCGCCGGGCGGCGAGCATCTGTACCGCCGGTGCAGCGAGGGGCATCACCACCACCTGGTCTGCCGCGCCTGCGGTCGCACCGTCGAGGTGGCCGGCCCGACGGTGGAGACCTGGGCCGACCGCGTCGCCGCACAGCACGGCTTCACCGACGTCAGCCACACCCTGGAGATCTTCGGCACCTGCCCGGCCTGCGCCCGTTAACCCGCCACCGCCGATCTTGCACCTATGGTCGGGACGACTGCTGCCAGAGCGGGCATATCGGCGACCACAACTACAAGATCGGCGAGGTCTGACGGACGGTTGTCGGGGTGCCTGCTGGCGGGGTCCGTGGCAGGCTGTCCGGCGTGAAGATCTACGCTGATCGTTTCCCGACCGCGCTGCGACAGCTGCTCACCGATCTGCTCGTCATCGCCTGGGTGTACGCGACGATCCGGGGTGCGCTGTGGCTGCACGACCTGGTGCAGAAACTCGCCGTACCCGGGCAGAAGCTGGAAGGGGCGGGCGGCGGACTTGCCGACAACCTCGCCGAGGCCGGCGGCAAGGTCGGCCGGGTGCCATTGGTCGGCGATGAGCTGACCGCCCCCTTCGAGCGGGCGGCCGACGCCGCCCGCTCGCTCGCCGAGGCCGGCCGCGACCAGCAGGAGTTGGTCGACCAGTTGGCGTTGGCACTGGCCGTCGGGCTGTTGATCGTGCCGCTCGGGTTGGTGGTGTTCGGCTGGCTGCCGCTGCGGGTGCGCTGGATGCGCCGGGCCGGCTCGGCGGCGGCGCTGGCCGCCGCACCCGCCGGCCGGGATCTGCTGGCCCTGCGCGCCCTGGCCGGCCAACCGCTGCGCAAGCTCACCCGGATCGCCCCCGACGTGGCCGAAGCGTGGCGCCGAGGCGACGACACCACAGTCAACGCCCTGGCCGCCCTCGAACTCCGCCGCCTCGGCCTCCGCGACCCCCAATCCCCCTGACCTCCCCACCCAGCCCCTCCCCCGCCCTCTGCCACCCACCTCAGGCGTCGATCATGAAGTTGTTGTCATCGACATCGGTGCGTCGCGACAACAACTTCATGGCGGCCGGCTCAGCCCTGGTTCAGGCCGCTCGGGTCCTCGTCGTCGTCGATGTCTTCGTCACCCCAGTTGCGACGGGCGAACGGCAGGAAGATCCAGAAGCTCAGGAACCACAGCCCGGCGACGCCGCTGAGCAGGAAGGCGACCGGTCGGGCGAGCACGAAGTCGGTGATCAGCAGCACCGAACTCACCATCGCGACAAGCATGAAGCCGAGACCGCCGCTGGCCATCCGGTGGGCGAAGCGCACCAGTTCCGGTTTGCGGCCCTTTCGGAACAGCGCCCGGTGGAACGCCACCGGCGAGATGATCATCGCGGTGGCGCCGGCCGCGGCCAGCAGCGCGACGATGTAGACGTCCCGCTGAAACTGGGTGGTGTCGTCGAAACCGGCGCTGAACGGCAGGGTCAGCAGGAAGGCGAAGAGGATCTGCACGCCGGTCTGCGCGACCCGCAATTCCTGTAGCAGGTCGGCGAAGTTGCGCTGCCACCGCTGCTTCTCGGGTTCCTTCGACACTGCGGACCTCCGGGGCTCCGCCGGCCCTCGTTGCCGGCGGCATCGCTGATGCCCCACCGGGTGCGAACCAAAACAGGTTCAGCATCCCCCGTGCCCGCTCTCCGCCCTCAGGCCGCCGGGCGCACCCTGGCCAGGATCGCCTCGGCCAGCGCCGTCGGCGCCTCGTCCGGGATCCAGTGGGTGATCCCGGCCAGTTCGACGAATCGGAAGTCACCGGTCACGTGTGCGGCGCACGCCTGCGCGGCCACCCGCCCGATGGCGACGTCACCGTCACTCCAGACGAAGGTGGTGGGCACCGGCACCGGGCCGATCGCCGCCAGATCGGCCTTCGACATCGCCCGGTACCAGTTCAACGCGGCGGTCAGCGCACCCGGCTCGCGCATCGGATCGGCGTACGCGGCCACCCGGGCACCGTCGCCGACGCCATGCAGCAGCCGCCGCAGCCCGGCCGCACCGAGCGCCAGCAACGTCTTCTCCGCCACCCCCGGCTTCCGGAACAGCACCATGTACGCCGAGCGCGCCTTCTGCTGCGGGTCGTGTGTCAACGCGTACGCCATGGCCGCCGGATGCGGCACGGAGACCGCGGTCAGGGTCCGTACCCGGTCCGGGTGGGTGGCGGCCAGCGCCCACCCGACGACCGCCCCCCAGTCGTGCCCGACCACGTGGGCGGCGGGCACCCCGAGGGCGTCCAGCACCGCCGCCGCGTCGGCGACCAGTTCCCCCAGCCGGTACGCCTCGACCGGTCCGGGCCGGGCCTGCGGGGAGTAGCCCCGCTGGTCCAGGGCGTAAGTGCGCAGACCCGCCGCGTGCAGGGTCGGCCGGACCCCGTCCCACTCGCCCGAGTGCTGCGGGAACCCATGCAGCAGCAGCACCGGTTCGCCCTGCTCCGGACCGCCGGTGGCGAGGTCGAACCGCAGACCCCGGGCCTCGATACGCATACCGGCAGCCTACCGAGCGCCCTGCACCGCGCCGGACGAGCGGCGCCAGCATCATGGTCAATCCAGCAACGACGGCAACGCCCTCGAAGGGCTCGCCCGAGGTCGGGCCTGACTAGTCGTACGGGCGCTTGGGGGCGGGCACCTGCCGCCAGGACTCGACCTCAAGGTAGGGGATCTCGGCGTCGTTCACCGGATCCCGGCCGAGCCGGTCACTGTAGTGGCCGGTCACCTCCACCCAGCTGTCGTCGGGCAGCCCAGCCGGCACGTCACCGGTCAACCCGAGCTTGACCGGGCGGCCGTCGGCGGCGCAGCAGGACAGCACCATCCGGGCCAGGATCGGCTGGCCGTCCGCGCCGGTGGCGATGAAGCCGGTGAGCTGCACCCGCCGATCGCCGATCGACGTACCCCGGTCGAACAGCGCCCGGGAGGCGTAGTCCAGGACGCTGACCTGCACCGGGTCACCCTCGGGCAGCGGCGGATAGTCCGACTGCTGTTGACTGCCCAGCGCCGTGCCGGCCTGGCCCGCCGCGTACGACCCGAGGGCCGGCGGGGCGACCAGCAGCAGGCCGAGCACAGGCAGGATCAGCAGCCAACCGACCCGCGGCTCGTGGTGGGCGTGCCCGTGGCCGTCGTGGTCGACGCCGGAGCCGCCGGCTGGTACGCCAGTGCCGCCACCGACCGAGACAGCATCGTCGCCACCGACCGGTGCGTCACCGGCGGGAGCGCCGCCGGGGCCACCGGCCGTGGCCAACGTGCGGGGGGCCGGCGGGCGCAGCTCGTACCAGAGCGTCATGATCGCGGCGGCGATCAGCAGCAGGCCGGCGGCGATCAGGAAGGGACGCAGGCCCTCCTTGACGTAGCGCAGGTAGAGGTCGGTGATGCTGGCCCGGATCACCGCGCCGCCGAGCAGCAACAGGATCACCGCCTGCGCCTGCCGGTTCACAGCAGCACCGCCCCGGCGCCGGCGGCGATCAGCACGGCCACCACGGAGGTGGTCGGCGAGAACCGGAACGCGAAGCGGCGGCCGAACACGCCGGCCTGCATCGAGATCAGCTTGAGATCGACCATCGGCCCCACCACCAGGAAGACCAGCCGGGAAGTGAGCGAGAACTGGGACAGCGAGGCGGCGACGAAGGCGTCGGCCTCCGAACAGAGCGAGAGCAGCACGGCGAGCAACGCCAGCGCCAGGATCGACAGCCACGCGTTGTCGGCCAGGGTCTGCAACCACCGCTCCGGCACCAGCACGTTGATGCTGGCGGAGGCCATCGCGCCGAGCACCAGGAAACCACCGGCGTGGGTCACGTCGTGACGGACGGCGGCCCAGAAGGCCCGGCCCCGGGACGCGTCGTCCAGTTCCGGCCGGCGCGGCATCCTGATCCATTCGGTACGCCCGAGCCGCAGCCAGAGCCAACCCATGATCATGGCGACGATCAGGCTGGCGACGCCCCGGGCAAGCACCATCTCGGGGTTGTTCGGGAAGGCGACCGCGGTGGCGGTGAGCACGATCGGGTTGACCGCCGGGGCGGCGAGCAGGAACGCCAGCGCGGCGGCCGGGGTGACGCCCCGCCGGATCAGTGACCCGGCGATCGGCACCGAGCCGCATTCGCAGCCCGGCAGCACCACCCCGGCCGCGCTGGCTGCCGGCACCGCCAGCGCCGGGTGTCGGGGCAACGCCTTCGCCCAGAAGGATCGGGGTACGAAGACCGCGATCACGGCGGAGAGCAGCACTCCGAAGGCCAGGAACGGCACCGCCTGCACCATGATCGAGACGAAGACGGTGGTCCAGGTCTGGATGCGGGGATCGTCCAGGGCGGCGGCGATCGGCTCCCGAAAGATGATCAGGATGATCAGCAGCGCCGCCAGGACCTCCACCGAGCCGATCCGGTCACCGAGCCAGCGCCGGGGCGGCTCGGCCGCGGCAGGGTCCGCAGGACGGTTTCGGTGTCGATGCCCCCGGGCGAGGCCCGGCCCTCCGGGTCATCCGGCACGGCCCGGTCAGTGTCTGTGGTCACCCGTCATCCTTCGGCCGTGGCGGATCGGCGGACTGAGATTACCGTTCGTTGCGGATGACGTCGATGGATGTCACAGATTCGGCCGAACTCGCCGGCCTACCGGCCCACCAGACCAGCCGGATGCGAGCACCCGTCGTGACCTGGGCAGATCACATTGCCGGTGGATCTTCCGTGGTGTTAGCGTCGGCGGGACAGACAACACCTCCGACAGGGGAGCGCACAGCGCTGAGAGTGCGGGTCCGCCCGCAGACCCTCCGCACCTGATCTGGGTAATGCCAGCGCAGGGAGTTCGGTCCACCTCCAGCCCGCCACCGTTCGGCGCCGCCGGCCGGGGCGTGCGTCTTGCCTGGTTCGCATCTGGACTGGGAGCAATCATCGTGCAGACCACCGACAACAACCGCTGGCGCACCATCGACATCGTGGTGGCGTCGGTCATCGCCGTCGCCTTCGGCGTCATCTTCTGGGCCTGGGGCGTGGTGTGGAGCGCCACCGAGGGCGCCTTCAGCTTCTTCCCGCCGGCACAGACCCTCATCTACGGTGTCTGGCTGGTGCCGGCCGTGCTCGGCGGCCTGGTCATCCGCAAGCCCGGCGCCTCGCTGTACTGCGAACTGCTGGCGGCGATCGTCTCGGCCCTGCTGGGCAACCAGTGGGGCACCATCGTCCTGCTGCAGGGCCTGATGCAGGGTCTCGGCGCCGAACTGGCCTTCGCCGCCTTCCGGTACCGGTCCTACCGACTGCCGGCCGCCCTGCTGGCCGGCGCGCTGACCGGCCTGAGCGCGGCGATCTTCGACTTCGTCTACTGGAACGCCGAACGCGACATCGCCACCTACCGCCTGCCCTACGCCGCGCTCACCATCATCAGCGCCACCGCAATCGCCGGCGCCGGCGCGTACGCCCTCACCCGCGCCCTCACCCGCACCGGCGCCCTCGACCGCTTCCCCGCCGCCCGCGAACGCCCCCTCGTCTGACCCGAAGCCATTCAGGTTGATCATGAGGTTGACGGCCAAGTTGATCTCCAGATCAACCGTCAACCTCATGATCAACAGGGAGGAAGGAGGGTGGAATGGGTGACGGGGTGGGGGTGCGGGGGTTCGGGTGGCGGCATGCCGGCAGGCGTGGCTGGGCGGTGCGTGGGGTTGAGCTGCGGGTGGAGCGCGGTGAGCGGGTGCTGCTGCTGGGGGCGTCGGGGGCGGGCAAGAGCACGTTGCTGGCGGCGCTGGCCGGGCTGCTGCCCGAGGACTCCGGGGAGCGGGAAGGCGCCATCGAGATCGACGGCCGGCCGGTCGGCGAGGCCCGGGACCGGGTCGGCATCGTCTTCCAGGACCCGCAGTCCCAGCTCGTCATGGCCCGCAGCGGCGACGACGTGGCGTTCGGGCTGGAGAACCGGGGCGTGCCGGCCGGACAGATCTGGCCGCGAGTGGACGGGGCACTGGACCGGGTCGGTTTCCCGTACCACCGGGACCGGCCCACCGCGGCGCTCTCCGGCGGCGAACAGCAGCGCCTCGCCCTGGCCGGGGTGCTGGCGCTGCGTCCCGGCCTGCTGCTGCTGGACGAGCCCACCGCCAACCTCGACCCGGCCGGTGCCGCCCTGATCCGCGCAGCGCTCGCCCGGGCGGTGGACGCCGACACCACCCTGATCCTGGTCGAACACCGGGTCGCCGAGGCGCTGCCCCTGGTAGACCGGGTGGTGGTGCTCGAACCCGGTGGCGGGGTCCGCGCCGACGGCCCACCGGAGGCGGTCTTCGCCGCGCACGGCGACGCCCTCGCCGCCGAGGGGGTCTGGGTGCCCGGCCGGGAGATCCCGCCGCGCCGGGCCGCCGGCCCGGCCGGCGAGGCGCTGCTCACCGCCGAACAGGTCGGTCAGCCACCCCGGCTGGCCGCCACCGACCTGACCGTACGCGCCGGTGAGGCGCTCGCGGTGCTCGGGCCGAACGGTGCCGGGAAGTCCACCCTGGCGTTGCTGCTCGGCGGACTCCTCCGGCCCGGCACCGGGCGGCTGGCGGCGAGCCGGGAACTGGCCGGAGTGGACTCGCGGACCGCGCCGCACCGTTGGCGGGCACCGGCGCTGACCCGCCGGATCGGCTCGGTGTTCCAGAATCCCGAGCACCAGTTCGTCACCGGTACGGTCTTCGACGAGTTGGCCCTGGGACCGCGCCGGACCGGGGTCTCCGAATCGGCGGTGCAGGACCGCGTCACGGAACTGTTGAGTCGGCTGCGGCTGGATCGGCTCGCCGCCGCCAACCCGTACACCCTCTCCGGTGGCGAGGCGCGGCGGCTGAGCGTGGCGACCGCCCTGGCCACCGCGCCCCGCCTGCTCATCTGCGACGAGCCCACCTTCGGCCAGGACCGGCGCACCTGGCGTGAGTTGGTGGATCTCCTCGCCGATCTGCGCGACGCCGGTCACGGCCTGGTCACCGTCACCCACGACGCCGACTTCGTGGCCGCGTTGGCCGACCGTACGCTGGCCCTCGCTCCCCCCGGCCCGGTACCGGAGTCGCGATGATCACCTTGGAGCCGATCGCCCGGCCGGGCGCGCCGCTGGCCCGGCGCAATCCGGTGGCCAAACTGGCAGCGGCAATGTTGTTCGCGTTTCCGCTGATGGCCACGCTGGACCCGGTCACGCCGGCCATCGCGATCGCCGTGGAGCTGGCGGTGCTGCCGCTGTTCGGGGTGCACCCCGGGCTGCTGGCCCGGCGGGCCTGGCCACTGCTGGCCGCCGGCGGCGGCATCCTGGTCACGCTGGTGCTCTTCGCCGCCGACCGCTCGGGCCGGGTGCTGCTCGACGCGGGGCCGGTCGTGGTGACCTCGGGGGTGCTGGTCACCGCGCTCGGTTTGGTGCTGCGGCTGTTCGCGGTGGCGTTACCCGGCGTGATCGTCTTCGCCACCACCGACCCGACGGACCTGGCCGACGCGCTGGTGCAGAACGCCAGGGCACCCGCCCGGTTCGCGATCGGCGCGTTGGCGGCGTTCCGGTTGGTGCCGCTGCTCGGCCAGGAGTGGCACATGATCACCATGGCCCGTCGGGCACGTGGCGTCGAGGCCGGACGTAGTCCGGTGGCCCGGCTGCGACTGTTCGTCTCGACGGCGTTCGCGCTGCTGGTCGGGGCGATCCGGCGGGGCACCCGGCTCGCCGTGGCGATGGACGCCCGGGGCTTCGACAGTGGGGTGCCGCGCACCTTCGCCCGCCGACAGCGCTTCGTGGCGGCCGACTGGCTGCTCGTCGTCGGCGCGACGGCGACCGCCGGGGCCGCGCTGGCCGTCAGCGTGGCGCTCGGCATCTTCCGCCCGCTGATCGGCTGAACCCGCCCGCCAGTACGCGTCGAGCCGGCACCTGCGCGGCGATGGGTGCTGGCGGCTTCGACCCCGGCCGGCACCCGTAGCCTCACCCGCGAGCGTCACTCCGGCCCGACCGGCAGCGGCAATGCTCCACGTCATCGTGTCCGCGTCGATTCAAGCGTGAACCAGGTCGCGCGCAGCACTTCTGTCAGGTGGACGACAGAAGGCGGGACAGCGGCACCAGCCCGAGACCGTTTAGGCTTTTCGAACATCAGCTGAGAATCACGCCAGGGATCCCCGGTAACGCGTCATCTCGTGTTCGGATTCGTCGCGCGGTAGCCGCCGCGCGACGAATCCGGCCGCCCCATGCCGTCCAGCGAAAGGCAATGCCCGGCCCAGCACGCTGAGCGGCGGCGGATCGTCCTGTTCAACTGTCCTCCTTGGCAACTCCCGCTACAAGGGAGACATTTTCTACGCCTCCGCCTCCACGTACGGCATCTCCCACGGACATGCGGGAATCTTCTCCTCGACGAGCCGGGTCACCGAGGCTCGGGGATCGGGCGAGAAGAGCGGCGACTTCGCCGTCTCCGGCCGGAAATACTGCAAGAACATCGAAAAGATGGACGTGGCCACCACGATTTCCATCCAGAATCAGGCAGCCGACTACGCGAGGGTGCACCTGACCGGCAAGCCGTACAACAGCAACTTCGCCTGGAACAAGGGCAGCAACATCGACACCCTCAATTGCTCGGAACTCGTGTACAAGGCTTACAAGCGGTCGGTCAACATCGACCTGGACGGTAATGGCGGGCTCGGGGTCTACCCCAAGGACATCCGGGACGACTCGCAGACGCGCACCTATCAGACCGTCAGCAGTTAACAGCACCGGCCGCGCGCAGCTTCCCGGGTGCGGCATGAGGTAACGCGGAGGGCTCGGGGAGGCTGAAACGCCTCCCCGAGCCCTCCGGCAGGAACAGCGAAAGGAAGCCTGTGTCGGTGAGAACGAAGCGCGCGGCTGCCACGGCGTTGGTGGCGGCGATGGCTCTGACGGGATGCACGTCGAACTCTCCGTCAGGACCGCAGCAGTTTTTCGACCGCGCGAGCGTACCCGAGAAGGAGGCGGCACTGGGCGACGCAGTCATGGCCTTCTTCGTCGGACCGCAGAACTCGGAGATGTACACCGCCGTCGGAGAGGTGCGCGAGCCAGGATATCTGGTGCTGGTGGACGCCGACGGCGACTTCCGTGCGCTCAAGACCAAGCGCATGGACATGATGACGCCGGCATGGTCCGGGCACGGCCTGTACTTCGCCGACGAGGACAGCGACTACCAGGTGACGGCGTCCGGGCTCACGAAGGCGGGAAACCCCAAGGCCACCGCGCAGAACCTGATGCTCGCGCTGCCGGACGGTGGAGCGGTGGGGGTCTACAACGACGGACGCGCCGCCGACGGCGGGTACGCCAACCAACTCGCCGTCACCACCGGCGGCCAGGCGCACCGGTACGACGTGCAGGGCAACTACTTCACCGGCGCCGTCTGCGACGGTCAGGTGTTCGGGCTGACCGATACGCCCGGGAGGCATGCGGGCGAGGTGCCTGACCTGCCCGAGCTGGTATCCACGAGCGACCCGGCCGCCAGCCCGCAGATGCTGGCCCGCCTCTATCCGGCCGACGGAGGCGAAAAGGTCGTCGCCTGGCGACCGCAGTTCGGCACCGGCACCCCGATCGGGCAGGTTCCCTGCCATGACGGTGTGATCACCTTTCTGTCCTGGGACACCGACGCCGACGGCCGCGAACAGCCACGGGTGGTCTCCTGGGACACCGCTACCGGCCAGCATCAGGCACACGCCCTGACCTTCGCCGACGGTACGCGGCCGAATCTCGACGACTTCGGCTACGTCGTGCAGGACTGGCGAGACGGCCGACTGCACTGGGTGTACGCCGACGGCCGGGTGTTCTCGACCGACAGCGCCACGGGCGAGACCAGCACCCTGTACGACACCGCCCTCGGAACCGGTGTCGGACGACCCATGCAGACGCTCTTCGCCTTCTCGGATACTCAACTCCACGCGCTCAGCACCATCCCCGGCGCCGACGGCGACATCACCTACACCGTCTTCGACCGCGCCTCCGGTGACGTCGCGCGCAAAGTCGCGGTGCCCATCCCACACACCAACATCAACGTGACCTACCTGAACCTCTCCCGCATGGCCGTCCGCCCGGCGACCTGATCGAGCCATGCTGGGTGCCCTGCGCGACCACCTGATGACCAGCGGTGGGGGGACGGCGCGCGCCGCCCGGGTGCCGCGATACCGTCGCAGCAATACAGGTAGACGGCGGAAGGTGGCGACGAGGATGGCGGATCGGGCTACGGCGCAGATCGGTGTGACCGGGCTGGCGGTGATGGGCCGCAACCTGGCCCGGAACCTGGCCCGCAACGGGTTCACCGTGGCGTTGCACAACCGCTCGCCGGAGCGGACCCGGTCGCTCGTGGCGGAGCACGGCGACGAGGGCACCTTCGTCCCGACGGAGTCCCTGGCGGACTTCGTCGCCGCGCTGGAGCGCCCCCGCGCGGTGATCGTCATGGTCAAGGCGGGCGGTCCCACCGACGCGGTGATCGACGAGTTGGTGCCGTTGCTGGAAGCGGGCGACATCATCATCGACTGCGGCAACGCGCACTTCGCCGACACCCGACGCCGGGAGGAGGCGCTGCGGGCCAAGGGCCTGCACTTCGTCGGCACCGGTGTCTCCGGCGGCGAGGAGGGGGCGCTGTGGGGGCCGAGCATCATGCCGGGCGGCTCGGCCGAGTCGTACCGCAAGCTCGGACCGATCTTCGAGAAGATCGCCGCGCAGGTCGAGGGCGTACCCTGCTGCCAGCACATCGGGCCGGACGGTGCCGGGCACTTCGTCAAGATGGTCCACAACGGCATCGAGTACGCCGACATGCAGCTCATCGCCGAGGCGTACGACCTGCTGCGGGCCGGGCTGGGCGCGGAGCCGGCGGAGATCGCGCAGATCTTCCGGGAGTGGAACTCTGGCGAGTTGGAGTCCTTCCTGATCGAGATCACCGCCGATGTGCTGGCGCACACCGACGCCGCCACCGGGCGGGCCTTCGTGGACGTGGTGCAGGACCGGGCCGAGCAGAAGGGCACCGGACGGTGGACCGTCCAGATCGCCCTCGACCTGGGCATCCCGATCACCGGCATCGCCGAGGCGACCTTCGCCCGGTCGCTGTCCGGGCACGTCGGCCAGCGCGAGGCCGCGCTGCGGGCCTTTCCCGAGGCCGGCGAGAAGTGGCAGGTCAGCGACCGCGAGGCGTTCATCGAGGACGTACGCCGAGCGCTGCTGGCCTCGAAGATCGTCGCGTACGCCCAGGGCTTCGACCAGATCCGGGCCGGCAGCGCCGAGTACGACTGGGGCATCGACCTGGGCGGCACGGCGAAGATCTGGCGTGGCGGCTGCATCATCCGGGCCCGGTTCCTGGACCGCATCAAGCAGGCGTACGACGAGCAGCCGGAGCTGCCCACCCTGCTGGTGGCGCCGTGGTTCGCCGACACCGTGCGCGACGGCGTGCCGAGCTGGCGGCGGGTGGTGGCCGAGGCGGCCCGGGCGGGCGTACCGGCGCCCGCGTTCGCCTCGTCGCTGGCGTACTTCGACGCGCTGCGGGCGGACCGGCTGCCGGCCGCACTGATCCAGGGACTGCGCGACAACTTCGGCGCGCACACCTACCGGCGCGTCGACCGGGACGGCTCGTTCCACACCCTCTGGGCCACCCCCGACCGCGCCGAGGTCGAGGCCTGACCCCACAGGTCGAGGCCGACACCGGTACCCCCGACATACGGCATCTCGCGGTATCCCTGCTGAGGGATACCGCGAGATGCCGTATGTGCTGGGCTACCGGTCGCGCCGGTCGCGTCAGAAGAAGCGGCGGCGCTTGGCCTGCCGGGGGCGGATCAGGTCGGCGCCCTTGTTGAGCAGTCGACTGACCCGGTTGGGGCCACGGCGGGCCTCCAGCGTGTGACTCAGTTTCCGGGCTCCGGCGGCGGCGACCGGTACCGCGATGGCCATCACCGCCCACTGCCCGATGCGCTTGAGGATCATATGGGTTACCTCCGTCAGTGGCTGCTGCCCGCGGTGATACCCAGTGTGGCCGCCGGGTATGCGCTCAGGTGGCCGGGGGGCACCGCCACTCAGGCCGGGAGCACCGACGCTCAGCCGGCCGGCACCGCGGCTGCCGAGGCGGTCGGGGCCACCGGGTTGGGCAGTGCGCCACCGAACCGCCGGTCGCGCTGGGCGTACAACTCGCAGGCGTACCACAGGTGCCGGCGGTCGAAGTCCGGCCAGAGCGTGTCCAGGTAGATCAGCTCGGCGTACGCGCTCTGCCAGAGCAGAAAGTTCGAGGTCCGCTGCTCGCCGGAGGGCCGCAGGAACAGGTCCACCTCGGGCACCTCAGGGTGGTAGAGGTACCGCTGGACCGTCTTCTCGGTGACCTTGGCCGGATCGAGCCGGCCGGCGGCCACCTCCCGGGCGATCGCGGCGGCCGCGTCGGCGATCTCCGCCTGCCCGCCGTAGTTCACGCAGAACTGAAGGGTCAGCGTCGAGTTGCCGCGGGACATCTCCTCAGCGGTCTGCAACTCGCTGATGACGCTCCTCCACAGCCGCCCGGCCCGACCGGACCACACCACCCGCACCCCGAGGTCGACCAACTGGTCCCGGCGGCGGCGGATGACATCCCGGTTGAAGCCCATCAGGAACCGCACCTCATCGGGTGAACGTCGCCAGTTCTCGGTCGAGAAGGCGTACGCCGAGAGGTACGGAATACCCAACTCGATGGCGCCCTCGACGGTGTCGAAGAGGGAGAACTCCCCCGCCTCGTGGCCCTTGGTGCGGGCCAGGCCGCGTTCCTTGGCCCACCTGCCGTTGCCGTCCATCACCACGGCGACGTGGCGGGGCACCGCCTCCGGTGGCAGCGCCGGCGGTCGGGCCCCCGACGGGTGCGGTGTCGGCGGCACCGGTTCGCGCCGCCCGGCCCTGGACGATCGGATCACTCGGTTCTCTCCCTACTCACGTCCGGTGACGCCCGGTCGGGCGGCAGCGCCGCGCCGGTCGAGGCCACGGTGCCGGCATCGCCGGTCGTTCGCCGCGCGCCGGGTGCCGACGGCATCCCACCCCGGTCGACCAGCGGCAGCGAGCGTAGCGCGCGTTCCAGGTGCCACTGCAGGTGCGCCGCGACCAGGCCACTGCATTCTCGGCGTACCCCGTTCTCGGTGGCGTCGGCGACCCGCCAGTCACCCACGGTCAACGCCGACATCAGGTCGATGGTGGCCGGGGCCGGGTGGGCGGCCCCCGGTGGCCGGCAGTCCGGGCACACCGCACCCCCGGCCGGCACCGAGAACGCCCGGTGCCGGCCCGGCGTGCCGCAGACCGCGCAGGCGGTCAACGCCGGTGCCCAGCCCGCCAGCGCCATCCCGCGCAGCAGATACGCGTCGAGCACCAGCGTGGTGGCGTGCCCGCCGTCGGCGAGAGCGCGCAGCGCGCCCAGGGTGAGCTGGAACAGCCGCAACGACGGTTCCCGCTCGACCGGGGTGAGCCGCTCGGCGGTCTCGGCGATCGCGCTGGCGGCGGTGTAGCGGGGATAGTCACCGAGGAACCGCTTGCCGTAGAGGTCGATCCCCTCGACCTGGCTGACGCTGTGCAGCGAGCTGCCGTGCTCCCCCTTGGGGTCGCCGGCCAGTTGCACATCGACGTGACCGAAAGGCTCCAGCCGGGCACCGAACTTCGACATGGTCCGGCGTACGCCCCGGGCGACCGCGCGGAGCCGGCCGTGCCGCCGGGTGAGCAGAGTGATGATCCGGTCGGACTCGCCGAGTTTCTGCACACGCAGCACCACCGCGTCGTCGCGGTATAGCTGTCGGCGGTACCCGGCCATCGCGCCATTCTCCCCTCCGGCCGGAAATCAGGTCCGACCCCGGGTCGGAATTCAGGGTCCGCTCGGGGTCGCCGTGCCGGCGAACCCGGATGCGCGCCCGGTCGCGCCGGTCGTAGCGTGCTCGGCATGGCTTCGCACCGGACCAGCGCCGTCTCCCGGCCCACCGCCGCGGATCAGCCCACCGCCGTGCGCCGAACCGCCGCCCCGCGAGCGAGGGCCGCCCGCCGGGCCGGCATGGCGGTCACCGCGGCCGCCGCCCTCATCGTCCTCGTCGGGTGCGACAACCTGTCGTACCGGCGGCTGGACTTCGACACCACCGAGGCCGCCCGGATCACCACGATCCAGGTGCTGCCCGGCACCGGCGACGTGATGGTCCGGGCGGACGGCGGTGCGGACGAGGTACGCGTCAAGCGCATGGTGCGCTACCAGGGTGGCCAGCCGGACACCAGCTACGAGATCAAGGGCGCGGAGCTGGTGCTGGACACCTCCTGCGGCCCCCGGTGCAGCGTCTCCTACGAGGTGACGGTCGGCGAGGGGGTGAGCGTGCGGGGCGAGACCGGCTCCGGGGACGTCGACCTCGGCCGCGTCGGCCAGGTGGATCTCAAGGTCGGCTCCGGCGACGTCCGGGTGGCCGCGGCGACCGACACGGTGCGGGTGGAGACCGGCTCCGGCAACATCGAGGTGTACGAGGTGACCGCACCCGTCGTGATGCGGGCCTCCTCCGGAAACGTGACGGGCAGCCGCCTCGGCGACAGCGTGGACGCGGAGACCAACTCCGGCAACGTCACCCTCGAACTGGACAAGCCCGCCTCCGTACGGGCGCACGCGTCGAGCGGCAACGTCGACCTGACCGTGCCGGAAGGCGCGTACCAGGTCCGGTCGAGGGTCGGCTCCGGCCAGATCGAGCTGGGCGTGACGCCCGACCCGTCCGCCACAACCGCGCTCGACCTGCGCACCGGCAGCGGCGACATCACCGTCACCTCGCGATGACTCCCTTACCTCGGCCACGCTGTTCCGGGATCGGCGCCGCCGAACGTTCCGCCGGTTCGGGGCTCGGTTCGTGCTCGTCACCGACGCGGGACTCCGGATGCCGGCGGACGGGGCGCGACGCCGGGCGACGGCCACCCGGAACCAGCTCTGGCCGACGCTTCGCCGCCACGTCCTCGACCCAGCCCACCAGTAGGGTCACCAGACCCACCAGCAGGAAGACCAGGGCCACCCGGATCGCCAGGCCCAGCAGATCCTGATGCGACCAGCCGACCATGTCGACCAGCGGGGTCAGCGCGACCACGAACGCCATGTGCCACAGGTAGACCGTCAACGCCCGCCGGTTCAGCACGGTGACCGCCCGACCGAACAATCCGCTACGGTCCACCCAGGCCGCGTTCGCCGGTGCCCTACCCAGCGCCACCAGGATGAACGCGGCCGACCAGAGCGCGTTGCCGAGCGGAATGTCGTTGAGGTCGTAGCCGCGCGGGCCCTGGTGGGTGAGCACCCAGGCACCGCCCAGCGCCGCGAGCGCGACCGCGCTCGGCGCCAGAATCCGGACGCTAAGGCGGCGCAGCATCCCGCTCTGGTGGGCGAAACCCAGCAGCCACGCCCCGAAGTAGAGCCCGAAATGGCGCAGCACGACCGGCGGGTTCCGATAGATGCCCAACTCGATGACCAGCAGCAGGCAGTACGGGGCGAGCAGGGTGGGCAGCGGGAAGCGGCGGAACAGCCACAGCGCGGCCGGTGAGGCGAGAAGGAACCACAGGTAGTCACGCAGGTACCAGATCGGGCTCAGCGCCAGCGCACCCCAGTAGTTGGCCGGCGGGTCGGCCACCGGAAAGAGCCAGAGCAGCACCGCCGGAGTCAGCGGCAGCCCGGTGAGCAGCATCGCCGGCACGAAGATCGCGGCGACCACCCACAACGACGGCAGCAGCCGCCGCAGTCGCCGACCGACCGCCACCGGCCCGGACCGCGCCAGCGACGCGGCCATCAGCGAACCGGCCAGCGCGAACATCACCGACATCGCCGGGAACAACAGCGTAAGCGCTTCCCAGCCGGTGACGTGGTAGACGACCACCCGCACGATGGCCAGGGCGCGCAGCACGTCCAGGTATCTGTTTCGCATCAGCCTGCATCTGTCTCGGGGGCGCGGCTCTTTGCTCTCCTACCCTCCGCTGCCCGCCGACGAACCGGCCCGAGACCCGCTCATAAGTGAAACTTCCCATATGCCTGACCGGTCTCGATCAGACGCTCCGGCGCGAGTCGTCCGATCGCACCGGTGAGCCGGATCCGCTCAGAACCCGAGCTTGCGCAGCTGCTTGGGGTCGCGCTGCCAATCCTTCGCCACCCGTACGTGCAGATCGAGGTAGACCTTCGTGCCCAGCAGCTCCTCGATCTGCCGCCGCGCGGCGGTGCCGACGCCCTTGAGCCGAGCACCCCGATGCCCGATGACGATCGCCTTCTGGCTGGGCCGCTCCACGTACACGTCGGCGTAGATCTTCGTCAGCCGTCCCTCCGGGATCATCTCCTCCACCACCACGGCGATGGAGTGCGGCAACTCGTCCCGGACCCCCTCCAGCGCGGCCTCCCGGATCAGCTCCGCCACCAGCACCTGCTCCGGATCGTCGGTGAGCATGTCGTCCGGGTACAGCTGCGGCGACTCGGGGAGATAGCGCGTCATCACCTCGACCAGGGTGTCCACCTGGTGCCCGGAGACCGCGCTGACCGGCACGACCTCCGCGAAGTCCCCCAACTCACTGACGGCGAGCAGCTGCTCGGCCAGTCGCTTGCGATCGACCAGGTCGGTCTTGGTGACCACCGCCAGCACGGTCGCCTTCAGCTCGGCCAACTCCCCGGTGATGAACCGGTCGCCCCGGCCGATCGGCTCGTCGGCCGGGATGCAGAGACCGATCACGTCGACCTCGCTCCAGGTCTGCCGCACCAGATCGTTGAGCCGCTCACCCAACAGGGTGCGGGGGCGGTGCAGGCCCGGAGTGTCGACCAGCACGAGCTGCGACTCCGGCCGGTGCAGCACCGCCCGGATGACGTGCCGGGTGGTCTGTGGCTTGTTCGACGTGATCGCGATCTTCTGCCCGACGATGGCATTGGTCAACGTGGACTTGCCGGCGTTGGGCCGCCCGACGAAACACGCGAAACCCGCCCGATAGGAGCGTTCGCTCATTCGGTCACCGTGCCGAGCACCGTGCCGTCCGGCCCGGCCACGTGCACCGGCGCGTCGGCGGCCAGGTCACGCACGGCCGCGTAGCCGGCACCATCCAGCGTGGACGCCTCGGTCACGACCACCGCCGCCTCCAACCGGGTGGCACCCGCCGCAGCCGCCGAGGCGACCGCCAGTTGCAGCGCGGTGATGGTCAACGAGGGCAGCGACACGCTGGCCGCCGCATACGTCCGGCCGTCCTGATCCCGGACCGCGGCACCCTCCACGGCGCCCACCCGGCCCCGGGCACCCCGGGCGAGGATGACCAGCTTGCCGTCCTCGGCGCTCAATTCGGAGCCGGTGGACCGGACGGCCGGCACGGCGGGTGACTCAGGCATCGGCGGGCTGCCTCTCCTCGGATTGGTCGGTGTCGGAACGGGACGCGGTCGGCGGGCCGCCCGGAGCGTCCTTCGTGTTTGTCGGCTCCACCCGGCGC
This sequence comes from Micromonospora sp. ATLC16, assembly GCF_057196645.1. Classification (NCBI taxonomy): domain Bacteria; kingdom Bacillati; phylum Actinomycetota; class Actinomycetes; order Micromonosporales; family Micromonosporaceae; genus Micromonospora; species Micromonospora sp. ATLC16. The sequence goes on along the minus strand of NZ_JBXUOW010000022.1, from coordinate 57,480 downwards.
ACCAGCACCGTGTCGATCCGGTTGCGGCGACCGGTGGTGCCCTCGGCGACCAGGCGCAGGCCGGCCACCTCGACCCGCGCGCCCGGAATCGGCACCCGACCCAGGGCCTGGGCGAGCAGACCACCCACGGTCTCCACCTCGTCGTGTGGAAGCTCGGTGTCGAACAGCTCGCCGAGATCCTCGACCGGCAGCCGGGCGGTGACCCGCACCGCACCGTCGGGCAACTGCTCGACAGGTGGGCGCTCGACGTCGTACTCGTCGGTGATCTCCCCGACTATCTCTTCGAGAATGTCCTCGATGGTGACCAGGCCGCCGGTGCCGCCGTACTCGTCGACCACGATGACCAGGTGGTTACGGGCGGCCTGCATCTCCGACAGCAGATCGTCGACGGGCTTGGACTCGGGCACGAAGGTCGCCGGCCGCATCAGCTCGGCCACCGGCAGCTGACGGTCCTCGACGGCCCCGCCCTGGGTACGCCGGATCAGGTCCTTGAGGTAGAGGATGCCGAGCACGTCGTCGACGCTCTCACCGATCACCGGAATCCGGGAGAAGCCGGAGCGCAGGAACAGCGCGAGCGCCTGGGAGAGGTTCTTGCCCGACTCGATCCACACCATCTCGGTACGCGGCACCATCACCTCGCGGGCGATGGTGTCACCGAGCGCGAAGACCGAATGGATCATCTGCCGCTCGCCGTGCTCCACCACGCCCCGCTGCTCGGCGAGGTCGACCAGCTCGCGCAGCTCGACCTGGGTGGCGAACGGCCCCTCCCGAAAACCACGGCCCGGCGTGACCGCGTTGCCGATCAGGATCAGCAGGGAGGCCAGCGGGTTGAGCACCCGGCCCAGCCAGCGCACCAGCGGCGCGGCCGAACGGCCCACCGCGTACGCGTGCTGTCGGCCGAGGGTGCGCGGACCCACGCCGACCACGACGAAGCTGACCACGGTCATCGCCCCGGCGGTGACCAGCGCCGCCCGCCAGCCGGCGCCGAAGGTGTCCACCGCCACCAGCGCCACCAGCGTGGTGGCCGTCAGCTCGGCGAGCAGCCGGAGCAGCAGCAGGAGATTGAGATGCCGGACCACGTCACCGGCGACCGTCTGGAGGGTACGGGCTCCCCGGATCCCCTCCCGGGCCAGCTCGGCCGCCCGGGCCGGGGAGACCGCGGCCAGGGCGGCCTCGGTCATCGCGATCAGGCCGGCAAGCACCACCAGCCCGGCAGCGAACACGAGCAGTTGCAGGTCGGGTAGGCCGGTGGCGGCCGCAGCCAGCGGATTTTCCATCACCGGGAGCGGGCCGACCGCCAGCTCGCCAGCAACCGAGTCTGGAGCCCGAACATCTCCCGCTCCTCCTCCGGCTCCGCATGGTCGTAGCCGAGCAGGTGCAGGACACCGTGCACGGTGAGCAGATGCAGCTCGTCGGCGGTGCGGTGCCCGGCAGTGGCGGCCTGCTTCGCCGCCACCTCCGGACATAGCACGATGTCGCCGAGCAGTGCGGGCTCACCACCGGCGGCGGCGGTCTCACCCGGCCCGTGGTCGACGCTGCCCTCGTCCATGGGAAAGGCCAGCACGTCGGTCGGACCGTCGCCGCCCATCCAACGATGGTTCAGCTCGGTCATGTAGTCGATGTCGACCAGCAGCACGGAGAGCTCGGCGAGCGGGTTGACTCCCATCTCGTCGAGCGCGTGCCGGGCGACGGCGAGCACGGCGTCGGTGTCGACCTCGGCACCGGACTCGTTGGCGATCTCGATGGACAACTGTCTTCCCTCGGGTCTAGCGGCGCCGGCCGCCGCGGTTGCCCTGGGCGCTGCGCCCGGACACCGCGTGCACGCCCTGCGCCTGCTGGTTCTCGGCGTCCCACCGCGCGTACGCGTCGACGATCTCCCCCACCAACCGGTGACGTACCACGTCGGCACTGGACAGCTGCGCGAAGTGCACGTCCTCGACCCCGGCCAGGATGTCCCGGACGACCCGCAGCCCGCTTGTCGTCCCACCGGGCAGGTCGACCTGGGTGACGTCGCCGGTGACCACGATCTTGGAGCCGAAGCCGAGCCGGGTGAGGAACATCTTCATCTGCTCGGGCGTGGTGTTCTGCGCCTCGTCAAGAATGATGAACGCGTCATTGAGCGTGTTGTGCGTGACCAGGAAGTCATCGGTGACATACAGCGAATCCTCCGCCGCCACCTGGATGCACATCGTCTCCTGGACACCGGCGGGGACGATCGAGTCGATGAAACGCTCCGGCCGGCCGCCGCCGCACTCCGCGTACCGCTGGCGCTTACGCAAGAGCCGGAACGGCGGTACGCCCTCCGGCAAGCGGATCTCCACGACATATGCGTCCGACCGGTACGCGACCGGTCGGCCGTTCGCCAGGCCAGGCGTGCGGCCCTCAGCCACTCGAACGCGCCAGGTGGCCACCCCACCGAGCGACTGCACCAGGTGGACGACGTCGTCACGCAGTCGGGGAGAGGTTGTCGAGTACTGCACCCGGCAGGTGCGTCCCGCCTGGACGACCGGTCCGCCGTCGGTGTCCAGCAGCCCCTGCAGGACGGCGAGGCGGACATCGACGCTGTTCTGGAGATACACGGGAGGAACGAACTTGGTGCCCGACTTCGTCCCGGCCAGACCCAGCTCGCGGAGCGCGGCCGTCACCGGGTCCGCGACGATCACTCCGCCTCGGTGCCCCTTGGTGTGCCGGAGTACGTAGTCGTATTCGCTCTTGCGGTGCAGCTCGATGTCGACGAGGTTGTCCTCGATCGCCCGGGCGAGTTCGGCATCCGCTGTGGTGAACCCCGGCGTCGTCCGGCACGAGATCGACCCGTCACCGAGCAGCAGGCCGAGGACGTACGGATCGAGCGGCACGTCCTGCGGCTCCAACCGGACCGGAGCCACCACCGGCAGTTCGTAGCGGCGGATGTGACCCCGCCGCTCCTGCCCGATCATCTCCTGGGTCTCCAGCGTGCGTCGGCGACCACGCCGCTTGTCCTCGGGGGTGGCCACGGTCCAGAGGTGCTCACCGCAGCACAGGGTGGAGGCCCCGTCCTGCGTGGTCACCCGGTAGACCTGCTTGGGCCCCTGCGGGTAGATCCCGATCACCGGGGTCGGCATGCCGTTCGAGCCGATCACCAGGTCACCGACCTGGAGTGAGCCGAACCGCTTGAAGCCTTCCGGCGTCAGTACGCGGGCGTCGTACGGCTGCGCCCGGCCCCTCATGTATGCCAGGGGGGCGACCTCGATCGTGCCGGCGGCCATCAGCTTCGGGATGGTCTCGGGGTCGAGCATGTCGTGCAGGGCGTCGTAGAGCGGGCGCAGGTAGGGGTCGATCTTCTCGTTGAGCGTGCCGGGCAGGAAACCGAGTCGCTCCCCCGCCTCGACCGCCGGCCGGGTCAGGATGATCCGGTTGATCTGCTTGGCCTGCAACGACTGCACCGCCTTGGCCATGGCGAGGTAGGTCTTGCCGGTACCCGCCGGGCCGATGCCGAAGACGATGGTGTGCCCGTCGATCGCGTCGACGTAGCGCTTCTGACCGAGCGTCTTGGGACGGATGGTGCGCCCGCGCCGGGAGAGGATGTTGAGGGTCAGGACCTCGGCGGGACGCTCCGTGCCACCCTGTTCGAGCATGCCGACGGTACGCCGGACGGCATCTGTGGTCAGGGTCTCGCCTTTCTCGATGAGTTCGAGCAACTCGCTGAAGAGCCGCTCGGCGAGGGCGTTGTCGGCGGGAGCGCCGGTGATGGTGATCTCATTGCCACGCACGTGCACGTCACTGTTCACCGAGCGTTCGACCAGTCGCAGGATCTCGTCACCCGCGCCGAGCAGGTTGACCATGATCTTCGAATCGGGAACCGTGATCCTGGTCTGCACCCGGGACGGGCCGGGAGGTGGGGTGCCGGTCATAGGTCGGGCCCGAGGGGCCCTGCGCCACCTGCTCTCGATCTCGGTGCCGGGCCCGTGGCACGGCGTGTGAGTGTTGCCCCCATCGTATCGGTTCAACGGCGGGGGCACGCTGCCCATTTCCGCCGCTGTGACGCTCCGGCACGACCGGACAGGGCAGGGCATTCCACCCGAAGTACCGCCCGCTCAGACGCGGAAGTCGAAACCGTCGAAGGTCTCCTGGCGGCGGGTGAACCGATAGGTGGCCCAGTGCATCCGGACCACCGTGCCGGCGGAGTCCCGGGTCAACCGGAGCAGCTCGCCGTTCTCCCGGCCGCAGACGGTACGGAACACGTCCGGCTGGCCCGGCACCGGGGCGAACACCGCCGGTGGCTTGCCCGGCGGGTCACCGGCGCCACGGGCCCGCAGGGCCCCCTCGTGCCACGAGAAGACGTACTCGAAGCCCTCGCCCCACCAGCGGCCGAGCAGCCCGCGCACGTCCGGCGGCGCCGGTTCACCGGGATGCCACGGATCGATGTCGGCCGGATCGTGCTCGACTGCGGCGGCGAGCAGCCGGTGCGGCAGTTCCAGCAGTTCGACGGCGGTGCCGGAGGAGCCCAGCACGGCGGCGCCGAGCGCCCCCGGGGTGCCCTCGCCGCCCCGGCGGCCGTACGCCCCGGCGAGGAAGCCGGGCATCGCCCCGTCGTGCCCGACGTGCACCACCCGCTCACCCTGGGGCACCAGGATCAGGCCGAGACCGAACCCGCCGGCCCACACCGCCTCGTCGGTGACCGTCACCGGCCAGCGCATCTCGTCCAGCGTGGCCGGGGCGAGCACCCGACCCGCCGCGTCCAACGCCGCCGGGTCGGCCAGAAAGGCAGCCCACCGGGCCAGGTCGGTCGCCGTGCTCCACAGCTGCGCGGCGGGACTCACCGCGCCGAAGTCGGTGGGCGGCTCCGGATGCGCCTCGTCGGAGTACGCGTCGACCAGGTACCCGGTCGCGGCGCGCGGGCCCGGGACGGTGGTGGTGGCGGTCAACCCGAGCGGGGTCAGCACCCGCTCGGTCAGCACCTCCGCCCAGGTGCCGCCGCGTACCTGCCCGACCAGGTGGCCGAGCAGTGCCATGCCGAGGTTGGAGTAGTGGTAGCGGCGGCCGGTCGGCAGCACCCGCTCGGCCCGGGCCAGCTCGGTGATCAGCTGGTCGGCGTCCGGCGCCCGCAGCGTGTCCCAGACGTCGCCGTACGGTTCCCGTTGCAGGCCGGCGGTGTGCGACAGCAGCCGGCGTACGGTCAGCTCGCCGTGCGCCGGCAGGTCTAGGTGCCGGCGCAGCGGGTCGTCGAGGTCGAGAAGCCCGTCGTCGCGGCACTGCATGACCAGCACGGCGGTGAACGTCTTGGTGACCGAGCCGATCCGGAACCGGGTCTGGTCGTCCAGGGCGGTGGCGTTGCCGGTGCCGCCGGCGGCGCACGTCCACAGCGGCCGGTCGGCGCGATGCACCGCCGCCGAGATGGCGGGCACCCGGGCCTGCACCTGCACCTGGCGCACCATCCGGTCCAGACGATCGGAGGCGGAGGTGCGGCTGGCGGCGGAGGTCATCCGGGGTTCCGGGCCAGCATCGGGCCGAGTGGGGCGCCGCCGAGCACGTGGGCGTGCACGTGGAAGACCTCCTGGCCGCCGTACGCCCCGGTGTTGAACATCAGCCGGAACCCGTCGCCGAGCAGGCCCTCGTCCTCGGCCACCGCGGCGGCGGTGGCCAGCAACTCGCCGGCCAGTCCCGGATCACCCTGGCCGAGCGTGGCCACGTCGGCGTAGTGCTCCTTCGGAATGACCAGCACGTGCACCGGCGCCTTCGGGTCGATGTCGCGGAAGGCGAGCGTGGTGGGCGTCTCACGGACCACGGTGGCCGGAATCTCGCCATCGACGATGCGGCAGAACAGACAGTCGCTTCCCATCCGGGCAGTGTAAGGAAGGGGTCCTCGGCGATGTTCCCGCGACGCTCACCACCGCAGCAGGCGGGTGGCGAGGACCGCCAGGGCGGCCACCCCGGCGGTGGAGGTGCGCAGCACCGAGGGGCCGAGCCGCACCGGTCGGGCGCCGGCTTCCTGGAAGGCCGACAACTCGGCCGGGGTGATGCCACCCTCCGGCCCCACCACCAGCACGATCTCGCCGTACTCCGGCAGTTCGACGGTGGTCAGCCGGTCCGTCGCCTCCTCGTGCAGCACGTACCCGCCCGCTGCCCCGGCGATCCGGCGGGTCACCGATGCGGTGGTCTCGTCCGGTGCCCCCGCCACCACCGGCAGCCACGCCCGCCGGGCCTGCTTCGTCGCCTCCCGGGTGGTGGCTACCCACCGACTGCGGGCCCGTACGCCCCGGTCACCGCGCCACTGCACCACCGAGCGGCCCGCCGCCCAGGGGACCATCTCGTCCACGCCCGCCTCGGTCATGGCCTGCACGGCCAGCTCGCCCCGGTCGCCCTTGGCGATGCCCTGGACCACCACCAGTCGGGGGTTCGCCGCGTCGACGTACCCCCGGTCGGTCACGTCGAGGTCGAGGGTGCCCCGACCGACCGCGGTGACCACGGCGGTGGCCGTGCCGCCCCGGCCGTCGGCGAGCAGCACCTGCTCGCCGACGCGTAGCCGCTGCACGGTGGCGGCATGGTGGCCCTCGGGGCCGTCCAGCACCATCGAGGCGCTGGTGGGCAGCGACTCGACCAGGAACAGCGGGGCGGACACGTCAGGCGTGGCCGTTGAAGGCGTCGCGCATCCGGGAGAAGAAGCCGCCCTGCTTGGTCAGCTCGGCGACCTCCTCGCCGCGGGTCTTGGCGAAATCGCGCAGCATCCGCTCCTGATCGGCGTCGAGCTTGGTGGGGGTACGCACGTCCAGGTGGATGTAGAGGTCGCCCCGCCCGGCGCCGCGCAGGTGCGGTACGCCCCGGGCCCGCAGCCGCAGGGTGCTGCCCGGCTGGGTGCCCGGTTTGACGTCGACCGGCTCCTCGCTGTCGAGCGCACTGATGGTCAGCCGGGTGCCGAGTGCCGCGGCGGTCATCGGCACGGTGACCCGGCAGTGCAGGTCGTCCCCCTTACGGGAGAAGACGTCGTGTGGCCGTTCGTGGATCTCCACGTAGAGGTCCCCGGCGGTGCCGCCGCCCGGGCCGACCTCGCCCTGCTGGGCGAGGCGGATACGCATGCCGTCCTCCACCCCGGGGGGGATCTTGACGGTCAGCGAACGGCGGGTGCGCACCCGGCCGTCGCCGGCGCAGGTCGGGCAGGGGCTCGGGATGGTGGTGCCGTAGCCCTGGCAGACGGTGCACGGCCGGGCGGAGACCACCTGCCCGAGAAAGGTGCGCTGCACCGACTGCACCTCGCCCCGGCCACCGCACGCCTCGCAGGTGGCCAGGTGGGTGCCGGCGGCGGTGCCGGCACCGGAGCAGGTGGTGCAGAGCACGGCGGTGTCGACGGTGATTGGCGCCTCGACGCCGAAGGCGGTCTCCTGGAGGTCCAGCTCCAGGCGCAGGATCGCGTCGGCGCCCGGGCGGGTGCGCGGACGCGGGCCTCGCCCGGCGCCCGTGGCGCCGCCGAAGAACGCGTCCATGATGTCCTGGAAGCCGACGAAGGGACCGGCCCCGCCGGGGCCACCCGGACCGCCGGGCCCGCCCCCGCCGGGGGCCAGCGGGTCCCCGCCCAGGTCGACGATCTGCCGTTTCCGATCGTCCGAGAGGACCTCGTATGCGGCATTGATGTCCTTGAACTTCTCCTGTGCCTCCGGATCCGGATTCACGTCCGGATGGAACTGGCGCGCCAACTTGCGGTAGGCGCGCTTGATTTCGTCATCGGAGGCACCCTTGCTCACGCCGAGAATGCCGTAGTAGTCCCTCGCCACTGCGTTCCGTGTCCTCGTGTTCGTCTGGAGTTACGCCGTTCGGCGGCGGCAGCCTGCCGTCGGCCCTGACTTGTCAGTTCTGGGCCAGCAGCTCGCCCACGTAGCGTGCCACGGCCCTCACCGTGGCGATGGTTCCGGGGTAGTCCATCCGGGTCGGTCCGAGCACGCCCATCCCGCCGACGATCGTCACGCCCGGGCCGTACCCGGTGCTGACCACTGAGGCCGCCCGCAGGTTGTCGATCTCGTTCTCGTCACCGATGCGCACCCGCAGGGTGCTCGGCTCCACCTCGCCGATCAGCTTGAGCAGCACCACCTCCTCCTCGAGTGCTTCGAGGATCGGACGCAACGAGCCCTGGAAGTCGAGCAGGCCGCCCCGGGCGAGGTTGGCGGTGCCGGCCAGGGCGAGCCGCTCCTCGTGCCGTTCGACGAGCGTCTCCAGCAGCACCGTGGACAGGGTGGTCATCGCCGGGCGCAGGTGCGGCGCGCAGTCGTCGATGACGGCCTGCACCAGCGGCGGGGTCTCCGACAGGCGGACACCCACCAGCTTCTCGTTGACCAGCCGGCGCAGGTCCAGCACGTCGTCGGCGAGGACCGGTGCGGGCAGCTCCACCAGCCGCTGCTCGACCCGGCCGGTGTCGGCGATCATCACCAGCATCAGCCGGGTGGTGGAGATCGGCACCAGCTCCAGGTGACGCACCCGGGACCGGGCCAGGCTGGGGTATTGCACGACGGCGACCTGCCGGGTCAGCTGCGCCAGCAGTCGCACTGTGCGGTGCACCACATCGTCGAGGTCGACGGCGCCAGCCAGGAAGCGCTCGATCGCCCGGCGCTCGGCCGGGCTGAGCGGCTTGACCCGGCTCAGCCGGTCGACGAAGAGTCGGTAGCCACGGTCGGTGGGCACCCGCCCCGCGCTGGTGTGCGGCTGACGGATGTAGCCCTCTTCCTCCAGCACGGCCATGTCGTTCCGGACCGTGGCCGGCGAGACGCCGAGTTGGTGCCGCTCGACCAGCGACTTGCTGCCGACCGGCTCCTGGGTGGCGACGTAGTCCTCGACGATCGCCCGGAGCACGGCGAGCTTCCGGTCGTCCAGAACCATCCTTGCCACCTCCTGTCGCAGGTCAGCCCGCAGCGTCACGGTCATCAGAGGAACACTCTGGCACTCGACTGTAGCGAGTGCCAGTCTACGTCGGCGTCCCCCTCGGCGCGATGATCAAGTCGGCCCGCCCGTCATCGAACCGATCGGCGGGTTGACACTGGCCGGTGTCGCTCTGGTGCGCCGTTGCCGCCGGCACCTACCGTGACCTCCATGACTGAACCACCTCGTCCCCCGGAGTCCGGCGACGAACCCACGACACCACTGTCCGGTTCGCCTGGCCAGGGCGGCTATCCCCCGCCCGGCGGCTATCCACCTCCCACCGGCGACCAGCCGCCGCCGGCCGGCTACCCGCCACCCGGGGGCTACCCGCCGCCGGGCGGTTACCCGCCCCCACCGGGAGCCCCCGGTGTCGGCTACCCGACCGGCGGTTACGGCGCTCCTGGCGGTGGCTACGCCAACAACGAGGACAAGAACTGGGTGCTGATCGCCCACTTCGGCGGCCCGCTCGGCGTGGTCGTCGGTGGCGGGCTCTTCGGCTGGGTGGCCCCGCTGATCGCGATGATGGTCCGCGGGCAGCAGTCCCCGATCGTCCGGGCGCACTCGGTGGCCGCGCTGAACTTCCAGCTCACCTGGGCGGTCGCCGGGGTGCTGAGCTGGGTGCTCGCGACCATCACCTGCTTCGTCCTGTCCTTCGTGCCGATCCTCGTCGCGATCGTGCCGCTGATCTTCGGCATCATCGGCGGTGTCAAGGCCAACGAGGGTGTGCTCTACCAGTACCCGATGACGTACGCGTTCGTGAAGCGCTGACCGCGCCGGCCGGTCTGACGACGGGGATCAGGGCAGCAGGTCGCGGACCACGGCGTCGGCGAGCAGCCGGCCGCGCAGGGTGAGCACGGCGCGGCCGGCGGCGTGGGCGGGCTGGTCGAGCAGCCCCTGGGCCGCCGCCCGGGCCGCACCCGCCCGACCGGCGTCGGTCAGCACGTCCAGCGGCAGGCCGGCGGCCAGCCGCAACCGGAGCATGACGTCCTCCATGTGCGCCTCGCCGCCGGTGAGCACCTCCCGGGCCTGCCCGGGAGACTCCCCGGCGGCGAGGCGTTGCGCGTACGCGGCGGGATGTTTGACGTTCCACCAGCGCACTCCGCCGACGTGGCTGTGTGCCCCTGGCCCGAGGCCCCACCAGTTCCCGCCGGTCCAGTAGAGCAGGTTGTGCCGGCAGCGCGCCTCCGGCGTGCGGGCCCAGTTGGAGACCTCGTACCAGGAGAAGCCGGCGGCGCCGAGGGCGGACTCGGCGGCCAGGTACCGGTCCGCGGCCACGTCCTCGTCCGGGTACGGCAGTTCGCCCCGGCGCATCCGGGCGGCCAGCCGGGTGCCATCCTCCACGATCAGGGCGTACGCGCTGACGTGGTCCACGCCCGCGGCGATCACCTGGTCCAGCGAGGCGGCGAAGTCCTCGGACCGCTCCCCCGGTGTCCCGTAGATCAGGTCGAGATTGACGTGGTCGAAGCCGGCGTCGCGGGCCTCCAGCGCGGCGGCGGTGGCCCGGCCGGCGTGGTGCCGGCGGTCGAGCACGGCGAGCACCCCGGGCGCGGCCGACTGCATGCCCAGCGAGATCCGGGTGTACCCGGCGGCACGCAGCTCCTTCAGCGAGGTGGGCGTCACCGACTCCGGGTTGGCCTCGGTGGTCACCTCCGCGTCGGCGGCCAACCCCCAGGTCCGGTCGATCGCGTCGAGGATCCGGGCCAGGTCGTCGGCGGCCAGCAGGGTGGGGGTGCCGCCGCCGACGAAGACCGTCTCCACCCGTGCCGGTGGGGCCTCGCCGAGCACCCGGGCGGCGAGCGTCAGTTCCGCCAGCACGGTGTCGGCGAAGCCCTCCCGGCTCGCACCGCCGCCCAGCTCGTCGGCGGTGTACGTGTTGAAGTCGCAGTAGCCGCAGCGGCTCGCGCAGAAGGGCACGTGCACGTAGACCCCGAAACCCCGGGCGCCCACTGACGCACGGGCGGACGCGGGCAGCGATCCGTCGGCGGGGACGGGCTCGCCTGCTGGAAGGACGCCGGGCATGGCCACTAGTGTGCCCTGGCATGACCTCTCCCGACGCGCTCGTGCGGGTCGCCACGGCCCACGGGGTGACCACGCTCACGTTGGACAGTCCGCACAACCGCAACGCGCTCTCCACGCCGTTGATGACCGAACTGCTGGCGGGGCTGGCCGCCGCGGTCGCCGACGACGCGGTCCGGGTGATCGTGCTCGACCACACCGGGCCGGTCTTCTGCTCCGGCGCCGACCTGAAGGAGACCGCGGCGGCGTACGCCAGCGGCACGGTGCCCGCCGGGATGCTGGGTGACGTGCTCGCGGCGGTCTGGGAGTGCCCGAAGCCGGTGCTGGCGAGGGTGGCCGGCCCGGCCCGGGCCGGCGGCCTGGGCCTGATCGCGGCAGCCGACCTGGCGGTCTGCGCGACCGAGGCCACGTTCGCCTTCACCGAGGTGCGGATCGGGGTGATCCCAGCGGTGATCTCCGCGACGGTGCTGCCCCGCCTGACCACCCGGGCGGCGGCCGAGCTGTACCTGACCGGCGACACCTTCGACGGCCGGCAGGCCGCCGAGATCGGCCTGGTCACCACCGCGGTGCCGGCCGAGGAGCTGGATGCCGCGGTGCGGCGGTACTGCGACTCGCTGGTCCGTGGCGCCCCGACGGCGTTGGCCGGCGCGAAGCGTCTGCTGCGCCGTCCGGCCGCCGCCGACCTGCGGGCCGACCTGGCGGAGCTGGCCGAGCTGTCCACCGGGTACTTCCTGTCGGCGGACGGGATCGAGGGGGTCACCGCTTTCCGGGAGAAGCGGTCGCCACGCTGGGTGGCGGAACTTGGTGGGTGAGGTACGGCCGGGACGGGGAACCTCGGGTTACGCGTGACCGCCACAGGAGGTGGGAACCGGTCGGACGACCCGAACGGGTCGATGAGGGACGTACGCTTGGCGGACCTTGACCCCAGGAGGTGCGGGTGCGAACTCGGGCTGTCGCGACGGGCTTCGTGGTCCTTGTCCTGATCGCCGCGATCGGAGTGGTCGTGGTGCTGAGGCAGGCCGGTGAGGGGCTCCGGCTGCCGTTGGCCGGCCGGGCCTGCACGGTGCAGGCCGACGGCGAGGTGACGCTCGACTCGCAGCAGATGGCGAACGCGGCGACCATCGCGGCGATCGGCGTGCGGCGCGAGATGCCGGAGCGGGCGGTGGTGGTGGCGCTGGCCACCGCGTACCAGGAGTCCGGGTTGCGCAACCTGACGGGTGGTGACCGCGACTCCGTGGGGCTGTTCCAGCAGCGACCGAGCCAGGGTTGGGGCACGCCGACACAGATCCGCGAACCCAGGTACGCGGCGGGGAAGTTCTACGCGGCGTTGAAGAAGGTGCACGGCTGGGAGGACATGCGAATCACCGACGCCGCACAGAAGGTGCAGCGCTCGGCCTTCCCGGAGGCGTACGAGAAGTGGGCCGACGAGTCGCAGGTGCTCACCCGGGCGCTGCTCGGCCACGCCACCACGGCGGTCACCTGCGCGGTGGGCGGCGATCCGGTGCTGCGCGGTGCCGCCGCCATCGCCGCGCTGACCGAGGGACTGGCCCTCGACTGGGGCCTGAGAGCCTTCACCTCCGACGACCGGCAGACGGGCAGGGGCTACTTCAGCTCCGCCGTCGACAGCTACGGCAACCCCACCCTGCTGAAGGTGGGGATCAACGACTTCGAGCGGAGCCCCGCCGGCAGCATGACGACCTCTGCCGAGGGCGTGCGGGCCGGCTGGCGGTACACGCACTGGCTGGTTTCCCACGCGAAGGAGCACGGGGTGAAGCGGGTGACCTACGACGGCCGGGAATGGACCGCCAAGCGCGGCGACTGGAAGCGCCTGCCGGACAGCGACCGGGGTGACACGGAGGTCTTCGCCGAGGTCCACGCCGACGTCTGACTGACCTCGATCTCCTTACCCGCAGTCACCGCAAGATCCGGCATTGCGGTATGTAAGGCCGCGGCTCTCCACGTTGGGTGACATGTGGTAGTCGTTCAACCGCCTTCAGTCGCCGTACCCGTGGAAAGGTCGCGGGGTGCCCCCCGAGCCGCGCGGACGCGCGTTACGATCGGCGGCCTGTGCCAGAAATGGTTTCACCTCTTGGGGAGGGGTACTACGTGGCGTTCGACTACGGCGACCGGACCGGCTACGAACCGATCAGTGACGTCGACCGCAAGGAGTTCCACGAGCAGGGTTTTCTCCTGCTGCGCAACGTCCTGACCGAGGATCACCGGACCGCTCTCGAGGCCGCGGTCGACCGGGTGTACGAGGAGGAGAAGGCCAAGGGCAACACCACCAAGGACGGCACCCTGCACCTGCTGGGTTTCCTTGAGCGTGACGAGCTCTTCGGCGAGCTGCTCACCCACCCGATCGCGTTCCCCTACATGTGGGGCCTGGCGGGCTGGAACATCTACACCCACCACAACCACCTCGACGTCACTCCGCCGGCGTTGGAGCCCGAGAAGCCGTACTGGGGTTGGCACCAGGACGGGTACCGGCAGAACTCCGACCCGGAGACGATGGACCCGAACCTGCCCCGGCCGATGTTCTCGCTGAAGGTCGCCTACGTGCTCTCCGACCTGTCGGAGAATGGACGGGGCGCGACGAAGGTGATCCCCGGCAGCCACCTGTGGAACTCGCTGCCGCGCCCGGCGGACCTGAGCGTGCACAACCCGGATCCCGAGGGCGCGGTCGAGATCACCGCCAACCCGGGTGACGCCTTCATCTTCGACCGCCGCCAGTGGCACTCCCGGTCGACCAACCTGTCGAACATCACCCGCAAGATGCTGTTCGTCGGTTACACCTACCGGTGGATCCGCCCGCTCGACGAGCTGCACCCCGACAAGGACGGCGAGTGGTACCGCAACCGCACGCCGGTGCAGCGCCAGTTGCTCGGGGAGGGCACCCACACGGCCAACTACTGGGGCATCAACTGGGACGGCTACATCGACGACGAGATCCCGCTGCGCAAGGAACTCAAGCAGCGCGGTCTGCTCAACCGCAACATCCCCTGGCTCCGCTGACCAGACCGTGACGACAGGCCCCGTGGCACGCCTGGACGTGCCACGGGGCCTGTCGTGTCATCTCGGGACGGATCTGCCGGTCGGTCAACCGGCCGGCTCGCCCAGCCGGCGACGCGCCTTACCGCGAACCGGCTCGGGCAGCTCGTCGGCGGTCAGCAACCTGGGCAGCAGCGCCGGATCCACGGTGAGCGCCCGGAACACCTCGCCGATGGTCACCCCGTGCGCCGGCCGGTGCACGATCTCGATCGGGTCGCCGACGCCCACCGCACCCTCGCGCACCACCCGCAGGTAAGCGCCGGGCGTGGCACGAACGGTGAACCGCTTGATCAGATCCGGTACGCCCCAGAAGCCGGCAAAGGTGGTGCACGGCGTACGCGGCATGGTGACCTGGAGCAGCGCCGCACCGACGGCCCACTGCTCGCCGATCACCGCGCCGGTCAGGTCGACCGCGTACGTCGTGAGGTTCTCGCCGAAGCCGCCGGGTCGGATGGTGCGCCCGAGGTCCGCCTCCCACCAGGCCGCGTCCTCCCCCGCGTACGCGTAGACAGCCTGGTCCGGACCACCGTGGTGGGTCCGTTCACCGATGAAGTCGCCGGCCACCCCGTCGACGCGGAAGAGCACCGGCGCCTCGGCCGGCCGCTTGTCGATGCCGCTGCGTCCGCTCGCGTCCCCGGCCCACGCCGCCTCGGTCACGATGCCGACGTTCACCGATGCCACCCTGCCCGTCATGATCACATCCTACGGGAGCGACCTCGGCACGCCGCCGCCCGCTGGTCAGGTCGGTCGCGGCACGGGCACGATAATCGGGCGTACGAATGCGAAAGGCGCCCGACCTCGACGGTCGGGCGCCTTTCGACGGTTCAGCTGTTACCGGTGGGTGACACCCCGACGGTTGCGACCCACCCCGGCGACCAGCGCCACCGCGACGGCGGCCAGCAGCACCTGGAGCATCAGCTCCCGCCAGTCGATACCGGAGGTCTCGGCGAAGCCGGACGCACGGGCGATAACGGTGCCGAGCAGCGCCGCACCGACACCGATGAGCATGTGCAGCCAGATCGGCATGTTCTGCTTGCCCGGCACCACCAGTCGGCCAAGCGCACCGACGATCAGACCAACGATCAGGGCGGTGATGATGCCCCAAACGGTGAACTCCATGGTCGCTCTCCTTCACAAAAGACGTTCAACGTTTGTAGTGTTCCTGTGGTGACCGTCTAATGCCCGACCATGGAAGATCCCAAACCGGCTTTTCTGACCGAGAGGTCGCGCCCACCCCGAAAGATCGCGCCACGCAGACGGGCGCCCGGCCGGCTGGCCGAACGCCCGTCACAAGGGATGCGCCTCCCGAGGGCCGACGGGCGGCCGAACCGCCCGGCACGCCGTCAGCCGGCGAAAGCCATCACTTCTTGCCGCTCGCCTTGCCGTCGGAGTCGGAGGAGAGCGCGGCGATGAACGCTTCCTGTGGGACCTCCACCCGGCCCACCATCTTCATCCGCTTCTTGCCCTCCTTCTGCTTCTCCAGCAGCTTGCGCTTACGGCTGATGTCACCGCCGTAGCACTTGGCGAGCACGTCCTTGCGGATGGCGCGGATCGTCTCCCGGGCGATCACCCGGCTGCCGATGGCCGCCTGGATCGGCACCTCGAACTGCTGGCGCGGGATGAGGTTGCGCAGCTTCGCCGCGATGGTGGTGCCGTAGGCGTACGCCTTCTCCTTGTGCACGATGGCGCTGAACGCGTCCACCGGTTCGCCGTGCAGCAGGATGTCGACCTTGACCAGGTCGGACGCCTGCTCGCCGGAGGGCTCGTAGTCCAGCGACGCGTAGCCCTTCGTACGGCTCTTCAACTGGTCGAAGAAGTCGAAGATGATCTCAGCGAGGGGCAGCGTGTAACGCAACTCCACCCGGTCGGCGGAGAGGTAGTCCATGCCCAGGAGGCTGCCGCGCCGGCCCTGACACAGCTCCATCACCGCACCGACATAGTCGTTGGGGGTGAGCACCGTGGCCCGCACGGTCGGCTCGTACACCTCGGCGATCTTTCCGGTCGGATACTCGCTGGGGTTGGTGACCACGACCTCGTCGCCGTCCTCCTGGATGGCCCGGTAGACCACGTTCGGCGCGGTCGAGATGAGGTCGAGGTTGAACTCCCGCTCCAACCGCTCGCGGATGATCTCCAGATGCAGCAGGCCGAGGAAGCCGCAACGGAAACCGAACCCGAGCGCACCGGAGGTCTCCGGCTCGTAGGTCAACGCGGCGTCGTTGAGCTTGAGCTTGTCCAGCGCGTCCCGCAGCGCGGGGTAGTCCGACCCGTCGATCGGATACAGGCCGGAGTAGACCATCGGCTTCGGGTCCTTGTAACCACCCAGCGCCTCGGCCGCCGGCCGTCCGTTGATGGTGACCGTGTCACCGACCCGGGACTGCCGGACGTCCTTCACCCCGGTGATCAGGTAGCCGACCTCACCGACGCCGAGCGCGTCGGCCTTGACCATCTCCGGCGAGATGACCCCGATCTCCAGCAGTTCGTGCACCGCGCCGGTGGACATCATCTTGATCCGGTCCCGGGCGCTGATCCGCCCGTCCACCACCCGCACGTAGGTGACCACGCCCCGGTAGACGTCGTACACCGAGTCGAAGATCATGGCACGGGCCGGGGCATCGGCGTCGCCGACCGGCGGGGTGAACTGCCGGACGATCTCGTCGAGCAGGTACGGCACTCCCTCACCGGTCTTGCCGGAGACCCTGATGCAGTCCGACGGGTCGCCGCCGATCAGGTGCGCCAGTTCCTCGGCGTACTTCTCCGGCTGGGCCGCCGGCAGGTCGATCTTGTTGAGCACCGGGATGACGTGCAGGTCGTTCTCGAGCGCGAGATAGAGGTTCGCCAGCGTCTGCGCCTCGATGCCCTGGGCCGCATCGACCAACAGGATCGCACCCTCGCAGGCCGCCAACGACCGGGACACCTCGTAGGTGAAGTCGACGTGACCAGGCGTGTCGATCATGTTGAGCACGGCCTGCTCGCCGGCCCGCTCGCCCTCGGCGACGGTCCACGGCATCCGGACCGCCTGGCTCTTGATGGTGATGCCACGCTCGCGCTCGATGTCCATCCGGTCGAGGTACTGAGCGCGCATCTGCCGCGGGTCGACCACGCCGGTGAGCTGCAACATCCGGTCGGCCAGGGTCGACTTTCCGTGGTCGATGTGGGCGATGATGCAGAAGTTCCTGATCCGCCCCGGGTCGGTGGCACCAGGAGCGTTCGCGCCGGGATCGAGCTTCGGTGGCACAGCGGTCCGTTCTGGTCGGCTGACGTGAGCGGGCCGGCACGCGCCGGCCCCCTCTATGCTCCCATGTCCCCGGCGGGCATCGGCCGGGCGTCCGTCACTCCTGCGGCGGCTCGACGAAGAGGGCGGCGAGCCGGGGCAGTCGGCGGCGGGCCTCCTCCTCGTCGTCGAAGTCCCAGAAGTCGTTCAGGTCGGGCTGCGGCGTCGGCGCGCGCTCCCCCGGCAGGTCGGTCGCGGTGGCCCTGCGGTACGCGTCCCACGGCACCGCGAGCATGTCCTCGCACTCGAACTCCTCGCCGCTGAGCGAGGCGGACCGGATCTGCGGCAGCTCAGCCAGCGAGTCCGGATCAGCGACCGCCCGGGCGAACACCTCCCGTCCCTGGGTCATCAGCCAACCCCGGAAATACTCGAACCCGTCGTCGGAGGCACCGCCGTTGATCAGGTACGCGGCGCCCCACAGGTCGACCCGGTAGGACGCGGCGAGGACCCGCTGCTGGTGGTGGGCGTACCCGGCGATCTCCTCGGGGTCGCGGGCGGCGAGCAGCGCGAGGGCCCGGGCGGCGATGGCGTCCGGCTCTCCCCCGCCGGTGCGGGCGCGGTCGATCAGCTGCCAGAAGTCGTCGGTCCTCATGGCCCGCCAGTCTGGCAGACGCCGCCCCGGGTGCCCGGATCCGCGCCGGAGGTCGCCGCCTCACCGGCCACCGGGCAGCATGGTCCGGTGAGTTCTGCCTCCCCACCCGCATACCACGCGACCGCGCAGCGGCCCGAATGGTCGGCCCTGCCGGCGCGGCTACGGGCCGCGGTGGCCACCCGGCTGGGCGCTCAGGTGGTCCAGGTCACGACCGCCGGTGCCGGCTTCACCCGGGGGTTCGCCGCGCTGCTGCGCACCGTCGACGGGCGCCGCGCGTTCGTCAAGGCCGCGCCGCACGCCGAGCAGCCACACCTGGTCGACTGGTACGCCCGGGAGGCCGCGATCCTGCACCGGCTGCCGGCCGGGCTGCCGGTGCCCCGCCCGCACTGGACGCTGTGGGAGGCGGGCTGGTACGTCCTGTGCCTCGACGCCGTCGACGGTCACACTCCTCGGCTGCCCTGGGATCAGGTCGAACTGAGCGCCACCCTCACCGCCTTCGCCGACGTCGCCGCGGCGCTCGCCGATCCACCGGCCGAGTTGACCGCCCTCGGCCTGCCCCGCCTCGCCGACCTGGCCCGCGACGACATCCTCTGGTGGGGCGAGGTCGCCGCCGGTCGGGAAGCCGTGCCGCCACTGCCCGCACCGGCCCGGGGACGGCTGGCCGAACTGGTCACCCTGGAGTCGCGCCTGCCCGGATACGCCGCCGCGACCGGGCTGACCCACGGCGACCTGCGGGTCGACAACGTGCTGATCGACACCGCCGGCGCGGCGTGGTTCTGCGACTGGTCGTGGCTGTGCCAGGGGCCGGCCTGGTTCGACCTGGTCACCCTGCTGATCACCGGGTACGCCGACGGGCTGGACGTCGATTCGCTCTTCGCCGCCCACCCGGCCGCGGCCGGCGCGCCCGACGACGCGCTGGACGTCGCGCTGGCCGCCCTGGCCGGCTACCACCTCACCGCCTCGACGTCGCCACCACCGACCGCGTCCACCCACCTGCCCGCACACCACCGCTGGACCGGCGAGCAGGCCCTCGCCTGGCTATCCCACCGCCAAAACTGGACCTAACCCCACCCCACCCCCCGCCCCCCACCCCACCCCCACCCCGGTTGATCATGAGGTTGGCGGCAGTTTGAAGATCAACGATTGCCGCTAACCTCATGATCAACCTGGGTGGGTGGGGGGTGGGGTGTTGGGGGGGGTGGGGTGGGTGGGAGGCTGTTTTGGTCCGTCGGAACTGGACCTGGTAACCTGGCTCTTCGCGCAGCGATGACGCATGCTCGTCGCGCGCACAAGCTGACCAACCCGAGCTATCAAGACGAGGCTGTCGCGTGGCGAACATCAAGTCCCAGATCAAGCGCAACCGGCAGAACGAAAAGCGCCGGCTGCGTAACAAGTCGGTCAAGTCGTCGCTGAAGACCGCCATCCGCAAGTTCCACGAGGCCGCTGAGGCCGGTGACGTCGAGCAGGCCACCGCCCTCATGCAGGACGCCTCGCGCAAGCTGGACAAGGCGGCCAGCAAGGGCGTCATCCACGGCAACCAGGCTGCGAACCGTAAGTCCGCGATCGCCAAGCGCGTCGCGTCGCTCGCCGCCTGAGCCAGCGATCAGACCTGACGGAAGCCCCGGGGCGGTGCCCCGGGGCTTCCGCACGTCCATCAGCCCGGCGTTGATCCGCTTCCGGCCCGACCGGGCGCCCTACTCAGGAACCGGGTTCGGTGGTTTCCGGCCGAGTCCCGACGTCACTCCGTTGCGCGGCCTCCCCGCCGCGCCCCGCCGCCGCTGCACCCCGGCCCGTGCCGTCCGGAACCCGGTCGGACCGGCCGCCGACGGCACGCGGAGTCGGCCGCGCCGCGCCAGGGCGTACCACCTCCGCCGGTTCGGACCGCACCACGACGCCGGGCACGCTGTGCCGCAGCCAGTCGACCCGGGCGCGTCCGACCACCGGCTCCATCTGCTGGCGGAACCGGTCACGCTCCTGCTCGGGTACGGCCGCGGCGGAGCGCACCACCGCGGCGGCCACCAGGTCGTTGAGCTTGACCATCACGGCCACCGTGGCGGGCAGCACGAGCAGCGCCCACCAGGTCACCAGTTCGGCGAGCGCGAGCAGCGCCGCCAGCGCGATCGTCCCCTCGAAGAAGATGAAGCAGAGCACCCCACCCGGATTCACGAACCGCAGACCGAGCACCCGCGCGTAGAACGGACGGTACCGCTCCTCGTCGGCCGGGATCGTGGCCCACGAGCCACGGAGGGCTCCGCTCACCTGGCGCCGCCCTGCCGAGCGGCCGCCACCGAGAAGACCGCCCTCTCCAGCGCGTACGCCCGGTCGTCGGAGCCACCCTTGACCGCCGCGTTGCAGTCGGCCGCCGCTCGCATGGCCAGGACCAGCCCGTCCGGGGTCCAGCCTCGGGCCTGCCGTTGGGCCCTTTCGACCTTCCACGGCGGCATGCCGAGGCTGCTGGCCAGTTGGTACGGACTGCCCCGGCCGGCCGAGGCGACCCGGGCGACCGTACGGATGCCGTCGGCGAGGGCGTCGGCGATCGGCACCGGATCCACTCCCACGTGCAACGCCCAGCGCAGCGCCTCCAGGGCACCCGGGAGGTCACCGACCATCGTGGCGTCAGCCACCGTGAACCCGCTGACCTCCACCCGGCCCCGGTAGTAGCGCGCCACCGTGTCGGCACCGATCCGGCCGTCGGTGTCGGCGATGAGTTGCGAACAGGCTGCCGCGAGTTCACGCAGGTCGTTGCCGACGGCGGCGATCAGCGCCTCGGCGGCGTCGTCGGCGCACCGTCCGCCGGCCCGACGGATCTCGTCACGGACGAAGGCCACCCGGTCGCGGTGGCCCTTGAGCTTCGCGGCCGGCACGACCCGCGCACCGGCCGACTTCAGGCCGTCGGCGAACGCCTTGCCCTTCGCGCCCCCGAGGTGCGCCACCACGAGTTGCACCTCCGGGTCGGGGTTCTTCGCGTACGCCACCAGGGCGGCGACCAGATCCTTGCGGGCGTCCTGACCGGAGCGGAGCACCAGCACGCGACGCCCGCCGAACAGCGACGGACTCAGCATCTCGTCGATCTCACCGACGGTGAGCTGACTGGCCTGGTATTCGCGCACGTCGACGGCGGGGTCGGCGGCACGGGCGGCGGCAACGGTTTCGGTCACCGCGCGCGTGGCGAGCAGCTCCTCGTCGCCGAGGACGAGCACAATAGGAGCGGCACTGGCGGCGGTCACGCCGCCCATATTCGCACGCGCGGCCGTTCGGTCCAGCCTGCTCGTCATTACTCTGCCGGCAGACCCCGCACTCAGCGCAAATCCAGACATACACCCTATCTGCGACTTTTAACGTCATATCGCCGTTGACCCATCACGGTGGACGGACCCGGTCGACGCCAGCGCTCACCACCGCCAGCCCTCGGGGCGACCGCACCACCGCCACGTCACCTCCGACGTCGGTACGCAGCACCCGCGCCCCACCCCGGGCCAGCCGGGCCAGCACCGCCTCGTTGGGATGGCCGTAGCTGTTCTCCGCGCCGACCGACACCAGCGCCACCGCCGGCCGCACCGCGTCCAGAAAGGCCGGATCCTGGTACGCGCTGCCGTGGTGGGCGACCTTCAGCACGTCGGCCCGCAGCCCGTCCGGCGGCAGCCGCTCCCGCAGCGCACGCTGCTCCTCGACCTCGGCGTCGCCGGTCAGCAGGACCCGTACCCGGTCGACCGTGACGAGCGCCACCAGTGAGTTGTTGTTCGGGTCCGAGCGGGTTCCGCGCATCGGATACGGCGGGCCGAGCACGGTCAGATCGACCGCACCGGCCCGGTAGCGCCAGCCCGTCGGTGCGGCGACCACTGGCGTGCCGTGTGCCGCTGCGGTGCTGCGCACCAGGTCCCGACCGGCCACCGGCTCCGGCCACTGCGGAACCAACACGGTGTCCACCTGCCTTCCCCGGAAGATCCCGGCCACCCCGCCGGTATGGTCCAGGTGGAAGTGACTGACCACCAGCAGCGACACCCGACGTACGCCGAGCCGGCGCAGGCAGGCGTCCGCCGCCGCCGGATCCGGGCCGGTGTCCACCACGACCGCCCGGCCCGCCGCCACCGGCAGCAGCACCGCGTCGCCCTGACCCACCGCACAGGACGTGACGACCCAACCAGCCGGCGGCCAACCCGGCGCGATCACCCGCACCGGCAGGGCACCCAGCACGACCGCGACGAGGCAGACCACCACCAGGCGGCGTACCAGTGGCCGTCGGGAGGCGACCAGCAACGCCACGGTCAGCATCGCCAGCAGCAGCCCCCCGGACACCCCGCCGGGCCAGGGCAGGTTGCCAGCCGGCAGCCGGGCGCCGTGACGGGCGACCAGCACCAGCCACCAGGCCGGCCAGTGGGCCAGCCAGGCCAGAGCCTCCGCGCCGTCCGGCCAGATCGGCGAGACGATCGCCGACGCCACGCCGAGCACCGTCGCCGGAGCGATCGCCGGCACCGCGAGCAGGTTCGCCGGCACCGCGACCAGGCTGACCGTGCCCGTCAGCCCGGCGATCACCGGCGAACAGGCGAGTTGCGCGGCGGCCGGCACCGCGAGCGCCTCGGCCGCACCCGGCGGTACGCCCCGCCGACGCAGACCGTCCCGCCAACCCGGTGCGAGCAGCAGCAGCCCGCCGGTGGCCAGCACGGACAGCGCGAAGCCGGCGTCGCCGGCCAGATCCGGGTCGACCAACACCAGCACCGCCACGGCGGCAGCGAGCGCCGGCACCGCCGCCCGGGGTCGGCCGACGGCCAGCGCGGCGAGCCCGACAGCGCCCATGGTGGCTGCGCGTACCACGCTCGGCGACGGCCGAACCAGGATGACGAAGCCCACCAGGGCCGGCCCGCAGAGGCCGACGGCGAGGGTGGGACCAGCTCGGGCCCAGCGGGCCAGCAGCAGCACCGCGCCCACCACTATCGCGACATTCGATCCGGACACAGCATTCAAGTGGGTCATTCCGGTGGCCTGGAAATCCTCCTCCACCGTGTCGGGCAGCCGGCTGGTGTCCCCGACGACCAGGCCGGGCAGCAGGCCACCGGGATTGTCCGGCAAGGGTGCGCACGCCTGCTGGAGTCCGGCGCGGAGTCGGCCGGCCGCGCGTTGCAACACCGAGGGGGAATCCCGTCGAACCGGTGCGCCGACGGCCATCAGGACCGCCCCGGTGAGGTCGCCGCCGCGCGGCTCGGCCAGGCGTCCCTCCGCGGTGAGCCGTTGCCCGGGCAGCAGCCCTCGCCAAGCCGCATCATCGGCCAGCACCAGCACCCGCGCCGGTACGGCGAGCCGCTGGCCCTGCGGCCCGGTCAGAGTCACCAGTCTGGCCGGCACCAGCAGGGTCGGTGGACGACCCACGATGCCGCCGCGCACCGGCCTGGGATCGTCGCGGACGACCAGTTCGGCGGTGACCCGGGCCCGTTCGTCCACCAGGGCACGCAGCGGGCCCACGTCCCGAACGGTCAGCCGCGCCGAGGTGGCCGCCCCGCCGCAGACCACGCCGAGCAGGATCGCCACCGCGACCCAGCCGTGGCGGCGCACGGTCGGGCCGGGTCGCCCGACGAAGCCGAGCAGATGCAGTGTCGCCACCCCGGCGAGACCGACCGCGACGGCGGCCAGCAGCAGCGTCCGCCGGGCATCGAGATGCAGCCCCACCAACGCGGTGAGCCAGGCCGCCACCGCCAGCCCTGCCAGGCGGAGATCGGGTGCGGCCCGGCCGGTCGCCACACCGGGGAGGCCGGCCGGCGGCGCGACCGGGGCAGCCGACGCCCTCACACCGTCACCAGGTCCTTGAGCTGCTCGTACCGGGCATCGCCGATCCCGGTCACCTGGCGCAGCTCGCCGACGGACCGGAAGCCGCCGTGCTGATCGCGATACTCGATGATCCGCTGGGCGAGCACCGGCCCCACCCCGGGCAGGGTTTCGAGCTGTGCCGACGTCGCGGTGTTCAGGTTGACCCGCCCGCCCGTGCCCGGCCCGCCACCCGGTGCCGGGCCGGCTCCGGACCCGGAACCCACCGCCGCGCCCGAAGGTGCCGGTACACCGACCAGGATCAACTCGCCGTCGCTGATCCGGCGAGCCGGATTGAGCATCGCCACGTCCACCCCGGGCAACGCGCCTCCGGCGGCGTGCAGGGCGTCGGCCACCCGTGCGCCGGCCGCCAACCGCACCAGCCCGGGCCGTCGGACCTTGCCGGCGACGGCGACCACCAACTCACCGGTCGACTCCGTCTCCGGCTTTGCCGGCTCGTCGCCGGCCTCGACGGACGGGTCCGGCGTCACGGCGGCGCCGGTCTCGGCGACGACCGGCTCCACCTCGGGGCGGGACTGCCAGGCCCAGATGGCCGCGACCAGCACCACCAGGACGGCGACGGCGGCGAGCGCCCGCACTCCCCGCCGCCCCGGATCGAAGGCACCCGGCCCGGGAAGGGGCTTCGGCGACGCCTCGGCGACCGTCCGCCCCTGCCCGACGTCGAGCGGTCCCTCGTCGCTGACCCGAACCGGACCATCAGCCCAAGCCGGCCCGCCACCGCGAACCGGACCATCAGCCCAAGCCGGCCCGCCACCGCGAACCGGACCAGTGTCAGCGACCCGGTCGGCGGCCTGGACCGGCAGCAGCACGGTCGGCCACTCCGTGACCGGCCGCGACGCCCCGCCGAGCGGAGGCAGTTCGACGGACGGGGGCAGGTCCACAGGCGGCGGCCGCCCGACGGGCGGAGGCCACCCGGCGAGGGCCTGCATTCGGTCGCCGCCTGACATCGGCGGTACGGCGGCCTCCGCCGCCAGGTCCAGCGCGCCGGGCATCAGTTGCCACAGACGCCGCCGGACCACCAACTCCTCGTCCTCGTCCTTCGACACGGCGCGAGGTTAGGGCGGCCAGGCCCGGACGAGCGCGCCGCGCCGGTCGGCCTGTGGACAGCGGGAGGCTCTGTGGACATCGCCCTGATCATGTACCGGTTCTGCTATGACCGCCGCTTGCCGGCCCGCCGCCCGTCGTCACCGAGCCCTCGCCGGAACCGGCCACGCGGCAGAGCCGACACGTGCCGCGCGGTTCCCCGCCGCGCCGGTTCAGTCGGTGCGCGCCTGCGGGTCCAGACCGAGGATGGCGCGCCCGCCGTCGACCGGCAGGATCACCCCGTTGACGAAGCCGGCCGCCGGCGAGAGCAGGTACGCCACCGCCTCCGCCACGTCCTGCGGCTGCCCGATCCGGCCCACCGGGTGCAGCCGGGCAAGCTCCGCCTCGATCCGCCGCGCCTGGTCCGGCTCGGCCTCGGTGAGAAAAGCCTCGTGCCGTTCGGTGGCCACCGAACCGAGGGCGATCGCGTTGGCCCGGATGCCGTGCCGGCCGTACTCGACGGCCAGCGCACGGGTCAGCCCCTCCACCGCCGCCTTCGCCGTGGCGTACGGCAGGCAGCCCGGCACCGGCCGGCTCGCCTGGTGGGACGAGATGTTCACCACGACGCCAGGGGTGCCGGCGGCGAGGAAGCGGCGCACCGCGGTCGCGGCACCGACCACCGCGGGGCGCAGGTTACGGGTGATCAGGTCGACGACCTCGCCGACCGGCGCGTCGTGCACCGAGGCGTCGCGGAACACGGCGGCGTTGTTCACCCAACCGGTGAGCCGGCCGAAGCGCTCCGCCAGGTCCGCGGCCCGCCCGGCGACGCCCTCGTCACCGGCGTCACCGACCACCGCCGCGAGTTGATCGGCGCGGGCATGCTCCTCCACCCAGGACAACGCGCCCGGATCACGCTCGATCACCACGACCGTTCCACCGTCGGCGAGCAACCGCTCCACGATGCCCCGCCCGACCCCGCGTCCCCCGCCGGTCACCACACAGGACATCCGCCTTACCTCCCCGACGCGACCATCGGATCAATTCTCGCCCACGATGCCACCAGCAGCGAACAGGTCAGTCGGCGGTGTCCGGCCCACGGTGGACCACCACGCAGGCCAGACCGGGCCCGACGTGCACCGCGACGGCAGCACCGGCCTCGGAGACGTACGCCGCACGCAGCCGGTCGCCGAGCCGAACGGTCAGTGTGTCGAGGAGTTCCTCGGCCCGCTGCGGCGCGTCGAGGTGGTGGACGGCCAGGTCCACCGGCCCGTCGCCGGCCGCCTCGACGGCGAGGTCCGCCAGCCGCGCCATGCCCCGACTGGCGGTGCGGACCTTGTCCCGCAGCACGATGCGTCCCTCGGGCATGTGCAGGATGGGCTTGACCGACAGTGCGGTGCCGAGCAACGCCTCCGCCGCGTTGATCCGCCCGCCACGACGAAGGAACTCCAGTGTGTCCACGTAGAAGTGGATGCTGGTGCGATCGACGGCGGCTGCTGCCGCAGCCCGTACGCCGGCCAGGTCGACACCCCGCACGGCGGCCCGGGCCGCCGCGATGGCCGGGAAACCGAGACCCATCCCGCAGGAGCGGCTGTCGACCACGCTGACCCGGTCGCCCAGTTCCGCGGCGGCCAACTCGGCGGCCTCGACCGTGCCGGAGAGTCCGGCCGACAGGTGCACCGAGACGATGCCCTCCGCCCCGGCCGCCAGCAGCTCCCGGTACGTGCGGCCGAACTGCTCGGGCGACGGGCGGGAGGTGCTCACCGACACCCGCCGCGCGCGCAGCGCCCGGGTGGCGTCCGCCGGGAAGGTCTCGACGCCCTCCAGCCCTTCCACGCCGGCCAGCACGACGGTCAGCGGCACCACGGTCAGCGCGTGCTTCCGCGACATCTCGGGTGGAAGGTAGGCGGTGGAGTCGGTGACGACCGCGACTGGCATGCGGGCACCGTAGCGGATCAGGCTGGGCGGTTGCCTGACCGCGCCCGCTCAGACCGGCTCGGCGGAGACCGGGATGCCGGTCGCGGGAGTGTCGGTCGCGGCGGTGCGGACCTCCATCGGGCCGACGTTGTGGGCGCGCAGGTGCCACCCGCGCTCGACGTCGTGGCGCAGTTCCGTCCAGTGGCAGTTGCGCAGCGAGCCGACGGCACGTAGCACGGCGTGCTCCCAGCCGAGCAGGTGGCCGCAGCCCTGACGTGCGGCGCCGCCGTGGGTGGCGATCACCACGGTGCCCCCGGGCAGTTGGTCGGCGGCCTCCTGCAACGCGGTGCCGATACGTTTGCCCAACTCGTCCAACGGTTCGACGTCCGCTCCCGGGTCGGGATCCCCGGCCCGCCAGCGGGCGTACTCTGCGGGGAACCGCTCCGCCACCTCGGCCAGCAGCAGCCCCTGCCAGCTGCCGAAATGCCGCTCCCGCAGGCGGGCGTCGGAGCGTACCGGCAGGCCGGTCAACGCGGACAGCGCGGCGGCGGTGTCCGCGGCGCGGCTCAGGTCGCTGGCGACCAGGGCATCCGGGCGCAGCGCGGCCAGCAGCGGCGCGGCCCTGCGCGCCTGTTCCCGGCCGAGGTCGTTCAGCGGTATGTCGGTCTGTCCCTGCACCCTGCTGGCGGCGTTCCAGTCGGTGTTGCCGTGCCGCCAGATGATCAGCCGGGTCACTCGCCCGATCCGGCGGCGGACTCTGCCCGGGCGAGGTCCCGGTCGACGAACGGAATGGTCGGGCAGTCCTTCCAGAGCCGGTCGAGGGCGTAGAACTCCCGCTCCTCGGTGTGCTGCACGTGCACCACGACGTCGACGTAGTCGAGCAGCACCCAACGGCCGCCGCGCTCGCCCTCCCGCCGCACCGGCTTCGCCTTCTCCGGCAGGTCGAGCAGGGCCTCCTCGATGGCGTCGACGATGGCCAGCACCTGGCGCTCGCTCGGGGCCGCGGCGAGCAGGAACGCGTCGGTGATGGCGAGTTGGTCACCCACGTCGATGATGACGATGTCCTGAGCCTTCTTGTCGGCCGCGGCCTGGGCGGCGACGATCGCCAGCTCGTGAGCGCGTTCGGAAACTGTCACCGTTCTCCTTCGATCAACCGTGCGATGATTCCAGCCTCTCACACGGCCCGGATTCTCGACTCGCCAGTTTCAGCCGGAAAGCGGCATGAAACGGTCGAATCACTCCCGATACAGGCACCGTTTCGCGATGTACTGCACCACACCGTCCGGCACCAGATACCAGACCGGCTCCCCCCGGGCGACCCGCGCCCGGCAGTCGGTGGACGAGATCGCCATGGCCGGCACCTGCACCAAGCTGACCGTGTCGGCGGGCACGTGCGCGGCGGTCAGCTCGAAACCCGGCCGGGTGACCCCGACAAAGTGAGCCAGCTCGAAGATCTCGCCGAGGTCCTTCCAGCTCAGGATCCGCTCCAGCGCGTCCGCGCCGGTGATGAAGAACAGCTGCGCCTTGGCACCGTACTGGGCACGCAGGTCACGCAGCGTGTCGACGGTGTAGGTGGGCCCACCCCGATCGATGTCGACCCGGCTGACCTGGAACCGGGGATTGGACGCCGTGGCAATCACGGTCATCAGGTAACGATCCTCGGCCGAGCTGACCGGGACGTCGGCCTTCTGCCACGGCTGCCCGGTCGGTACGAAGATCACTTCGTCGAGTCCGAACCGGTCCGCCACCTCGCTCGCGGCCACGAGGTGCCCGTGATGGATCGGATCGAACGTCCCGCCCATGATGCCGATCCGCCGGATATCTTCCTCCACCCCATGATCTTAGGGCGTACACGACCGTGGCCGGGCCGGGCCGTGACCCTCCGGGCCGGCCACGTTCGTCACGCGCTCGTGGCGGCCACCGCCGTGCGCGCCACCAGGGCGCGGCGCAGGTCGTCGTCGGCGTCGGTGACCACGCGACGCAGCCCCGGCGTGAGGTCCTCGCGGGCCAGCAACGCCGCGGCCGCATCCCGGGTGGGCTGGGACACCGCGTGGCGGGGGAAGGCCAGCTTGGCGACCTCGTCGGCCACCCAGGGCGTACGCAGCTGCGCGGCGGCCGGCATGTCGGCGAAGTAGCTGGCCACGTAGGCGCTGGTCAACTCCGCCTGCTCGGGCTGCCAGAAGCCCTCTGCCGTCGCCTCGACCAGCCGATTCGATAATTCCCTGTTCGACACGATGATGTTCCATGCGGCCTGCTTGGCAGCGGGATCGGGCAGGGCGGCCCGGCACCGGGCGGCCCGCTCGGCACCGGTGGCGCTCGGGTCGGCCGCCGCCTCGGCCTCGATCTCGGCCGCTCCGGCGGCACCGAGCACCACCAGCCGGCCGAGCAGTGCCCACCGCAGTTCGGCGTCCACGGCCAACCCGGCGGGTACGGCCCGGCCGGCCAGCCATCCGGTGAGCAGCTCGGCATCGGTGCTCGCGGCGATCAGCCCCCGGGCGGCGGCCAGTTGCAACGACTCTCCCGGGGTGGCGCCGTCGAGCAACCGCCGGCAGGACTCCGCGACCCGGGCCAGAGCGGACTGTCGGGCCAGCGGGTCGAGATAGCGGTCGATCAGCATGCGACTCATCGTCAGCACGTCCTCGACGATGATCACTTGTGTCTCGGTGGGCAGTGCCGCGACGATCAGGTCGACCAGACCGGTGACCGGCCGTTCTCCGTCGGTCGCCGCGTCCAGTGCCTCGCCCCAGAGCAGGGCGCGGGCCAGCGGGTCGGTCAGGCGGGGCAGCAGCAGTGGTACCGCATCGGCCGACGCGGCGTCGAGACGGATCTTGGCGAAGGTGAGGTCGCCGTCGTTGGGCAGCAGAACCGCTGCCGCCGGCTCCCCGGCCAACCCGACGAGCCGGGTACGGCCGTCGTCGGTCTTGGGATCGAGGTCGACCTCGAATCGCTCGGCGGTGCCGTCCGCGGCGTACCGGCCCACGCCGATCCGGTGCGGGCGCAGCACCGGGTGCGTCGGCGGCGCGGTCTGGGCGATCACGACCTCGTCGTACCGGCCGTCGGCGTCCACCGCCACCTCGGCTCGCAGCGTGTTGACCTGCGCGGTCCGCAGCCAGGACTCCGCCCAGTCGGTCAGCTCCCGCCCACTGCTGGCGGCCAGGCTCTCGAGCAGATCGGCGAGGGTGGCGTTGCCGAAGCGGTGCCGGGTGAAATGATCGTTGAGGCCGGCCAGGAACGCCTCGTCACCGAGCCACGCCACCAGCTGCCGCAGCACACTGGCCCCCTTGGCGTACGAGATGCCGTCGAAGTTGAGCAGCCCCTCGGCGGCGTCGGCGACCCGCTCGGGTGCCACCGGATGGGTGGAGGGGCGCTGGTCGGCGGCGTATCCCCACGCCTTGCGGCGCAGCGCGAAAGTCGTCCAGGCCCGGTCGAACCGGGTCGCCTCGGCGGTGACCCGGGCGCCCAGATATTCCGCGAACGATTCGTTCAGCCACAGATCGTCCCACCAACGCATGGTGACCAGGTCGCCGAACCACATGTGCGCCATCTCGTGGGCGATCGTGGTGGCGCGCAGCTCGCGCTGGCTGTCAGTGACCGCCGAGCGGAACACGTAGTCGTCGCGGAAGGTGACCAGGCCCGGATTCTCCATGGCGCCGGCGTTGAACTCGGGTACGAACGCCTGGTCGTACTTGCCGAACGGGTAGCGCTCGTCGAACAGCTGATGGAACCGGTCGAGGCACTGCTTCGTGACGGTGAAGATCTCAGCCGCGTCGGCGTCGAGATGCGCGGCGAGCGAACGCCGGCAGTACACACCCAGCGGAATCCCGTCGTGGGTGTCCCGGCGTACGTGCCAGGGGCCGGCGACCAGAGTGAAGAAGTACGTCGCGATCGGCAGGGTGGGGGCGAACTCCCAGCGACCCGGCGCCGGGTCGCCCGCCAGTTCCGCGTTGGCCGCCACCGTCCAGTGCTCCGGCGCGCTCACCGACAACGTGACCGGCGCCTTCAGGTCCGGCTGGTCGAAGGCAGCGAAGACCCGCTGCACATCGTCCAGGAACGACATGACGTACAGGTAGGTCTCACCGTCGGCGGGGTCGACGAAGCGGTGCATCCCCTCGCCGGTGTTCGTGTACGCCATCTCGGCCTCGACGGTCAGCGTGTTCTGCGCCGCCAGGCCGGTCAGCGGCAGCCGGTTGTCGTCCAGCGTCGCGGGATCGAGATCGGTGCCGTTGAGGCGTACCGCCAGCAGTTTCGCCGGCTTGACCTCGGCGAAGGTGTCGGTGCCGGTGGCCCGGAACCGGATCGTGACGTGGGACCGGAAGCATTCACCGCCCCCGGTGAGGTCGAGGTCCACCTGGTAGGACTCGACGGTGATCGACGCGCCACGCGCGGTCGCCTCTGCACGGCTCAGGCTCGGCATCCGCTTATCCTGCCCGATGAGGGAACGAACCGGCTTCCCCATTTCCCCTGGTACTGGAGGGACGGGACCATGACAGCGCACCCCAAGGGCGACTTCGACCTCTCCCGGGCGGTCTGGCAACGGGCCGAGGGCGACACCTCGGAGGCCGCAGTGGAGGTCGCCTTCGTCGACGATCTCATCGGCATGCGCAACTCCGCCGAGCCGGACGGCGCGGTGCTGGTGTTCACTCAGGCCGAGTGGGATGCCTTCGTCGCGGGTGCTCAGGACGGCGAGTTCGATCTGGACTGAGCGGGGATGCGGTGCCCCGGAGACGTTCACGGGAGGCCGCCGGCACCGACGACCACCGGCGGCGTCCCCGGCCTAGTCACCATCGCCCCAGCCGAGGCCACCGGGACCGGGCGCGTGATGGAAACCGGCATGGCCGGCGACATCGACACAACGTTCGGCGTCCGGCCCGAGGGCACCGCAGAACAGCCGCTCCGCACGGTGCCAGGCATCGGCCGGCGACAACGCGCAGGCACCGATCGCCAACTCGGGCCGGAGCACGCTCAACGCCTCGGCGTACCCGACGGCCACCTCACGGGCGGCGACAAGATCGGCAGCGGTGAAGCCGAGATGCACGGTGAAGTGGCGGTCGGGCCGGGACGGCCGGCGTGGCGGCCCCACCAGCGGTGGCAGGTCCCTGCCGGCCGCCCCGGCTTGCCACCGGCGCCAGTACGCCGCACGGTTGTTTCGCATCCGTCCTCCCCGTGACCCGCCGAACCCCTGATCGACGACGCACCCACCGACCCGGCCCGGCGGCCGGATCACCGCCGGGGCAGGTCGACGACGCCGCCGGATTCAGCTAACCAGGCTTCCCCGAGCCTGGGAGGGGCCAGCAGCTCCGCTACCGGACCGGACCGGCCGCGCTGCCGCCCGTTGATGTCATCACCCCTTGCTGTGGCCGGAGCCGGAGCGGTTGTGGCCGGAGCGCTTCGCCGGCTGGGCCGGGTGACCCGTTCACACTCATACCGCAGGGCGGCGGAGACCATCTCACCGGACACCGCTACGCCGGGGAATGGGTCACCATCGAGTTGATGAAGCGGACGGTGGCGCTGCTGACCGAGGTCGTCCGCTACGACGTACCGCCGCAGGATCTCGCGGTGGACCTGAGCCGGATGCCGGCACTGCCCGGCAGCGGCTTCGTGGTCACCGCCGTGCGGCGCGCCCGCTGAGCCCGACCCAGCTGTGACCGATTGGCCGTTCTTCTGCGGAAACACCGGTTTCCCTCAGAGGATTGGAGGAAAGTCGGCGTCCTGAGGACAGGAACCGGCCACGGCCAGGCTGGGCGTCCCGCACATCCTTGGAGGTGACAGCGATGACACATCGGTCCAGCCAGCGGCCCGTACGGACCCAGGTCCAGCTCGCCGCCATGATCGTGTCGGGCTTTCTCCTCCTGCTCGGTCTACTCGGTTTCGTTCCGGGTGTCACCACGGGCTACCACGAGATGACTTTCGCTGGACACCGTAGTCGGGCTGAGCTGTTCGGCCTGTTCCAGGTGTCCGTGCTACGCAACCTGGTGTTCGTCCTCGTCGGTCTGATCGGCCTGGTGCTGGCGCGGCGGCTGACCGGGGCGCGAATCTTCCTGACTGTCGGCGGCGCGCTGTATCTCCTGTTCTGGATCTACGGCCTGGCAACGGCGGACGAGAGCGCCGCCAACTGGATGCCGGCGAATGGTCCCGGTGACTGGTTGCATCTGGCGCTCGGCCTCAGCATGCTGGCCCTTGGCCTGCTGCTGTCCGACCGGTTCGGTACCACTGGCCGGCTGGACCAACCGCTCGACCGCCTCTGATCCAGGCTCAGGCCGGAACGCTGATCCAGGCTCAGGCCGGTACCGGCAGCCGCTTGGCGAAGCACCTGCGATACAGCCCGCCATCAGGCCCACCGTCTCCGGTAATCGGCTCGTACCCGCAGGCCCGGAGGAACGTCACCGCCGTCGGCAGGTACGGCCCGGCCTCCACCCGGACGAGCGAGTGCCCCCGCTGGTACGCCAGTTCCTCCAGCGCGGCGAGCAGTTGGCGGCCGACCCCGCGACGCCGGTAGGCGGGGCGCACGTACAGATGCTCCAACTCGCCGGTGTCGTCGTCACGGACCTGGATCCCGCCGTACGCCACCGCCCGGCCGGCAAGCACGGCCGTCAGCCAGCAGGTGTCACCGTACGTACCGATGTCCCGCCCGGCGGCACCGCCCGCGAACTCACGCAGCTCGCGCTGCTCGGCCGCGGCAAGGGCGGCGACCTCCGGATCCGCCAACGGGCGGGACTGGATCAGCATCACTCCACGCTAGGGTGACGAAATTTCGTCAGGGTTTCCAACAGTCGTCCCCATTTCGGAGCGCATCAGGCTATTCGGCGTCATCCCTGCCGGCGGGCGCCGGCTCGGCCTCGTCGGCCGGTCGCTGCCGGCGTGCCTTGCGGGCCGCCAGCCGCTCGGCCGCACTGGCCCGGGTCGGCCTCTCCTCCAGCCGGACGTCACGGCCCCGGGCGCCCGGGACGAACTCCGCGCCGGCGTAGAGGGTGGGCTGCCAGTCGAACTCCCGCTCGCCGATGCGAACCAGGTCACCGGGCTGGGCGCCGGCCTTGGCCAACTGCTCCTCGACGCCGAGACGGGCCAGCCGGTCGGCGAGGTAGCCGACGGCCTCGTCGTTGTCGAAGTTCGTCTGACGCACCCAGCGCTCCGGGCGGACACCACGCACCGTGTACGAGCCGTCGTCCTCGGCCTCGATGGTGAAGCCGGCGTCGTCGACCGCCTTCGGCCGGATCACGATCCGCGTCGGCTCGGCCGGTGGTGCCGCCGACCGCGACTGTTCCACCAGTGCCGCCATCGCGTACGTGAGTTCCTTGAGCCCTTCCCTGGTGGCTGCGGAGACCTCGAAGACCCGCAGACCACGCGTCTCCAGGTCGGGCCGGACGATCTCGGCGAGATCGCGGCCGTCCGGCACGTCGACCTTGTTCAGCGCGACCAGCCGGGGCCGGTCGGCCAGTCCGCCGTACTCGGTCAGCTCCGCCTCGATGGTGTCGATGTCGGCCAGCGGGTCCCGTCCCGGCTCCAGGGTGGCGGTGTCGATGACGTGCACCAGCACGGCGCAGCGCTCGACGTGCCGAAGGAACTCCAGCCCCAACCCCTTGCCGGTGGCCGCGCCCGGAATCAGCCCCGGCACGTCGGCGACGGTGAAGGTGTGGTTGTCGAGCCGGACGACGCCGAGATTCGGCACCAGTGTGGTGAACGGATAGTCGGCGATCTTGGGCTTGGCGGCCGAGATCACCGAGATCAGGGACGACTTACCGGCTGACGGGAACCCCACCAGGCCGACGTCGGCGACACTCTTGAGCTCCAGCACCACGTCCATTTGCTCGCCCGGCTCACCCAGCTCGGCGAAGCCGGGTGCCTTGCGGCGCGCGTTGGCCAGCGACGCGTTGCCCCGGCCACCGCGACCGCCCCGGGCCACCTCGAAGGTGGTGCCGGCGCCGACCATGTCGGCCAGCACGGTGCCGTCGCTGGTCTGCACCACCGTGCCGTCAGGCACCTTGAGCACCAGGTCGGCACCGTTGCCGCCGTCCCGGTTCGATCCCGCGCCGCCCCGCCCGTTCTCCGCTTTGACGTGCGGCCGGAAGTGAAAGTCGAGCAGCGTGTGCACCTGCGGGTCGACCACCAGGGAGACGCTGCCACCGTGCCCGCCGTTGCCCCCGTCCGGGCCGCCGAACGGCTTGAACTTCTCCCGGTGGATCGAGACACAGCCGTGCCCGCCGTCGCCGGCCTGCAGATGCAGGACGACCCGGTCAACGAACGTCGTCACGACGTAATCCTTCCAGCAGGGTCCGGCCCTGCGCGAGAAATGGCGAAGCGGGCCGGGACATCAGGTCCACGGCCCGCTTACGCCGGACAGCTACTGCTGCGGCACGATGCTGACGGTCTTGCGACCGCGCCTGGTGCCGAACTGGACCGCACCAGCGGCCAGCGCGAAGAGCGTGTCGTCTCCGCCACGGCCGACCAGGTCACCGGGGTGGAACTTGGTGCCACGCTGACGGATGAGGATCTCACCCGCGCTGACGACCTGACCACCGAAGCGCTTCACGCCGAGTCGCTGGGCCGCGGAGTCACGACCGTTACGCGAGCTGGACGCACCCTTTTTGTGAGCCATTGGAGGACGACCTACTTCCCGCTGGAGATGCCGGTCACCTTGACCTGGGTCAACGGCTGGCGGTGACCCTGGCGCTTGTGGTAGCCGGTCTTGTTCTTGAACTTGTGGATCCGAATCTTCGGGCCCTTGGTGTGTGCGGCGATCTCGCCGGACACCTCGACCTGAGCGAGCTTCGCCGCGTCGGTCACCAGGTCGTCACCGTCGACGAGGAGCACCGCGGCGAGCTTCACCGCGTCACCGGGGACACCGGTGAGCTTCTCGACCTCGATCACGTCGCCTTCGGCGACCTTGTACTGCTTGCCGCCGGTCTTGACGATCGCGTACATCGGAGGCGGACTCCCTGTCGTTGAGGCTGCTAACGTCTTTTCCCACCGTTGCCGGTCGGTCGTCCCCACGGCGACTCGCCGGGCAGCAGAAGCACGGCGGCGCGGGCACGCGGGAACTCGGCACACCAGAGCGCGCCGCAGGCTAGCGTACGCCATGGTCGGGCCGCGGCCCAAACCGGGCCGGGCCGGTCAGCGGGCGCAGAGCTTGTCGAGGCGCTGTTGCAACCGGTCGAGCGCGGTCCCCTCAAACGCCTCGATGTCGGTGCCGAGCTGGCCGACCTCGGTCGACAACTCCGTCAGCAGCTCCTTGAGCCGCTGGTCGTCGGCGCGTGCCGCCTGCGCTCTGAGCGCCTTCTCCCAGTCGGCCAGGGCCGCCTCGGCCCGCCGGCCGGCGGCCTGCGCGTCGGCGGTGTCACCCGCGCCGGTCGCCGTGACCATCGCGGCGAGCTGCTCGACGTACTTCTTCCCCGCGTCACCGCTGGCCTGTTGGGCAGCGGCACAGACCTCTGGGGCGTTTCCGCCTGCCGCCCCGGGAGCGGGGGTCTCCACCGGCTGTTCCGGGGTGGGCGTCGCCGGTCCCGGGGTGGGCGTCGCCGGTCCGGTGGTGACGTCGGCGCGGGTCGAGGCCGGGGCGGACGGTGCGCCCACGTCGGGCCGCTCGGCCGAGCAGGCGGTGCCGACGAGCAGCGCGGCCGTGGCCACGGCGACGGCGAGCGGTCGGCGCATCGTCTCCTCCTCCGGCGGCCACACCTACCTCGCATGCCCAGGGGACGGGCAGTAGACCCCCGCCGGGCCGCGGCGACCGCTCATCGACCATACGGGACGGTCCCGCCCGGCGGACATCACCACCGGACGGGACCTGTCGAACCCTCGTCTACCCGCTGACGGGCCGAGCTGCCCCTACCGACGCCGTCAGGGCCGGGTACGGCGACGCGCGCCCCCGCGGCGGGAACGACGCCGACCGGTGCCGCCCTCGCCGCCGTCCTCCTCGTCGGTGTCGCCGAGCGCGTCCGGGTCGTCCGGGGCGGCGAGGCGTGCCGCCTCGCCCTGCTGGCTGTCGGCGACGTCCGGCGCGGCCGGAGTGTCCGTCTCGTAACGCGACAGGTCGTAGCCCATGGTGTCGTGGAAGTCCGCGTCGGCGGTGCTCGTCGTATCGGTCTCGGTGACCTCCACCACGGTCCGCTCCGCCGAGGCGGCGCCCTTACGGGCGCGGCGCCGGGACGAAGCAGTCGGTTGCTCGATAGCCGGGGCACTCGCCGAGGCAACCGCCTTGACCTTGTCCCCGCCACCGGAGCGTGGCTTCTCCGGCACCGGTTCGGTGTGGATGACCAGACCCCGCCCCTTGCAGCACTCGCAGGTCTCGCTGAACGCCTCCAGCAGTCCGGCGCCGATCCGCTTACGGGTCATCTGCACCAGGCCCAGCGAGGTGATCTCCGTGACCTGGTGCTTGGTGCGGTCCCGCCCCAGGCACTCGGTCAGCCGGCGCAGCACCAGTTCGCGGTTCGACTCCAACACCATGTCGATAAAGTCGATCACGACGATGCCGCCGATGTCCCGCAGCCGCAGCTGCCGGACGATCTCCTCGGCCGCCTCCAGGTTGTTGCGGGTGACCGTCTCCTCCAGGTTGCCTCCGGCACCGGTGTACTTGCCGGTGTTCACGTCGACCACCGTCATCGCCTCGGTCCGGTCGATCACCAGGTGCCCGCCGGAGGGCAGGAAGACCTTGCGGTCGAGCCCCTTGAGGATCTGCTCGTCGATGCGGTACTCGGCGAAGATGTCCTTGGTGCCGACGTGCCGGCGCAACCGGGCGACCAGGTCCGGCGACACGTGCGACAGGTACGACTCGACCATGTCGTACGCCTCGTCGCCCTCCATGACCAGCTCGCGGAAATCCTCGTTGAACAGGTCGCGGACCACCCTGATCACGAGATCGGGCTCCTGATAGAGAAGCACCGGCGCGCCGCCCTCGGCAGCCTTGGCCTGGATGTCCTCCCACTGCGCCTGGAGCCGCTTGACGTCCCGGGCCAGTTCGTCCTCACTGGCGCCCTCGGCCGCGGTCCGGACGATCACCCCGGCGCCTTCGGGCACGAGCTTCTTCAGCACGTCACGCAGCCGCTTGCGCTCGGTGTCCGGGAGCTTGCGGCTGATCCCGGAGGCGTTGCCGCCGGGCACGTAGACCAGGTGCCGGCCGGAGAGCGCGATATGGCTGGTCAACCGGGCGCCCTTGTGCCCGATCGGATCCTTGGTGACCTGGACCAGCACCGAATCACCGGA
The DNA here is from genome assembly GCF_057196645.1 of Micromonospora sp. ATLC16. Lineage (NCBI taxonomy): Bacteria > Bacillati > Actinomycetota > Actinomycetes > Micromonosporales > Micromonosporaceae > Micromonospora > Micromonospora sp. ATLC16. Next base: position 19,726 of record NZ_JBXUOW010000022.1, on the reverse strand, counting down.
CCTGAGCGCCTGCTCGATCGAGCGGGCCCTACCCTCCAGGCCGGTGGTGTCCCAGTTGACCTCGCCGGCGTACAGGACCGCGTTGCGGCCACGGCCGATGTCGACGAACGCCGCCTCCATGCTCGGCAGCACGTTCTGCACCTTGCCGAGGTAGACGTTTCCGGCCATCGTGCCGGCCGAACTGCGGGTGACGTAATGCTCGACCAGGACGCCGTCCTCCAGCACGGCGATCTGGGTCCGGTCGCCACGCTGGCGTACGGCCATGACCCGGTCGACCGCCTCGCGGCGGGCCAGGAACTCCGACTCGCTGAGGATCGGCGGGCGGGTACGGCGCTGCTCGCGGCCGTCCCGACGGCGCTGCCGCTTGGCCTCCAGCCGGGTCGAGCCGGAGACGCCCTGCACCTCGTCGACCGTTCGGCGTGGCTCCCTGATCTTCACCACGGTGGGCACACCGTCGTCGGCGGCACCGTCGGTGTCACCGGCCCCCCGGCGACGCCGCCGCCGACGACGACGGGTCATCCCGTCGCCCTCGGCCTCGTCGTCCTCCTCGGACTCGGCCTCGGTCTCCGACTCGGCCGGCTCGGCCTGCGCGGCTTCCGCGGTCTCGCCCTCCTCGGCCTCCTCGCCGTCGTCGACGCCGCCCTTGCCCCGGCCCCGGCCCCGGCGACCGCGACGGCGGCGACGCCGGCCGCCCGCGGTCTCCTCGTCGTCGTCGTCCTCCTCGGCGACCTCCTCGGTCGCCGCGGTGGGTTCCTCCTCGGTCTCGGCCTCCACCACCGGCTCGGTCTCCCGCCGACCCCGACGCCGCCGCCGGGACGGCTCGGCCGGTTCCTCGGCGGGCTCCGTCTCGGTGGGCTGCGCGGCGGCAGCCCGGGCGGCGAGCACCTCTTCCGGCGCCATGAACAGCACCGTCGGTGCGGTGAACGCGGCCCTGCGACGGCGGGAGCGGCCCTCGGGTTCGGCCGGCCCAGCGTCCGGGCCCGCCGGCTCCGTGGTCTCGGCCGGCTCGGCCACCTGCTCCGAATCGGCGGTGCCCTCGGCGGGCAGCGCGGCGGAACCGAAGTCGGTGCCGGCCGCCGGTGCGAGACCGGCGTCGGCGGCGGGCTGCGTCGGCTCGGCCTGGTCGGACGGCTCGATCACGGCGTCGGACGGTGGCTCGGCGGCCGCGGGCGGTGGCTCGGCGGCCGCGGGCGCGGACTTCCGGCGACGGGTACGGGTCACCTTGACCGGCGGCACCACGTCGCTGTCGGTGGGCTCCGCCTCGGCCACGGCCAACGGCTCCTCGACCGCCTTCTGCCCGGTGGTCGCCTTGCGGCGGCGTCGCGGCGTCTTCACGGCCGGGTCGAGGTCACCCGAAACCGGGGCGAACACCTCGGCCTGGGGAGCCTCTCCACTGCCTATCGCCGCGGCACCGGACGCCTCGACCGGCGCGTCGGTCTGCTCCGGCTGGCTGACCGAGGTGGCCCGACGTCGGGTGGTCCGACGTCGGGGGGCCGGCTCGGCGTTGGTCGCGCCACCCAGGTCGGCGGTGCCGCTCACGGCACCGGCGATCTCCTCCGGCGGGTCGGCGACCGGACCGGATTCGGGCGCGTCCTGCGGCGGACGCGAACCGGTCGCCTCAGCGGTGCTGCTCTCGGCGCTCTCGTCGGCCGGATTGATGCCGGCCCGTTCGCTGCCCTCGGGCTCGTTCTCGAGCATGGACGTTCTCCAGTTCTGGCTTCCCCGGGCGCGGGTGAGCGCTGCCACGCAGGGTTGCCGCAAAAGGTGTTTCCCCGGGCGCACGAGGTGCGCGTCGGCGAAGTCTGCCTGCCTGGACGCCGACCGTCGGTCAGCGCCCGCCGATGGTTGCCCCGTCGCGGTCCGCGTCCAGCGGATCCACGATCGCACCCTGCGCGGTCAGCGTGCCCTGAGCCAGCCGGATCACCTTCGGGGCCACCGGCGGCTCCAGGCCGGCCACCACGCGGAAGCCGGAAAGGACGTCATCGGGTCGTACGGACGGGGTGACCTGCCGCACGACCAGTTCGAGTATCGCACACGGTACGGCCGGGTCCTTGGAAGGCGTCGCCGATCCGGCAATCACATCGATGTCGACCACTGGGGAGCGTGCGTCGAAGGTGCGTCGCCCCTGCTTGGTCATCCGTTCGACCAGCACCTCGTCGGCGGCGGTGAAGACGGCCACGGCCGTGGCCAGCACGTCGGGATCCAACTGCGGCAACTCGATCCGCCAGCGGGACGCCTCGATCCGGTCGGGCAGGCTCGCGCCACCGGCCACCACGGCGTCGAGCACGTCGAGGCCGGGCGAGAGCGCCGCGTCCAGCGCCAACCGCAACTGCTCCGGATCGACCGGCTCACGCAGGCCGATCTCCAGATATTCGGCCTCGCTCGCCACCCCGGTCGGCGCCGCACTGGCGTACGAGATCTTCGGGTGCGGGGTGAAACCCTGGGAGAACGCGACCGGTACACCGGCCCGGCGCAGCGCCCGCTCGAAGGCCCGGGCGAAGTCCCGGTGCGAGGTGAACCGCAGCGGGCCACGCTTGGCGTACCGGATCCGGACGCGCTGGACGACCGGCGCCTGACCCCCCTGGGGCTGTGGTTTCCTACTGATCGTCGTGCTCCTCGGTGTCGGGCCCACCCGTGGCGCCGCGGTTACTGCTGGGCGCCGGCGGACAGCTTCAGGCCGTTGACCGGGGTCAACGGGAGCAGCTTCCGGCCGGTCGGGCCGATCTGGATCTCGGTGTCCATCGTCGGGCAGACACCGCAGTCGAAGCAGGGCGTCCACCGGCAGTCATCCTGCTCGTACTCGCTGAGCGAGTCCTGCCAGTCCTGCCAGAGCCAGTCCTTGTCCAGGCCGGAGTCCAGATGGTCCCAGGGCAGGACCTCCAGCTCGTCGCGCTCCCGGGTGGTGTACCAGTCGAGGTCCACCCCGAGATCGGGCAGCACCTCGGCCGCCGCGTCCACCCAGCGCTGGTACGAGAAGTGTTCGCTCCAGCCGTCGAACCGTCCGCCGTTCTCCCAGACCCGGCGGATCACCGCGCCGACCCGGCGGTCGCCTCGGGACAGCAGGCCCTCGATCAGCGAGGGCTCGCCGTCGTGGTAGCGGTAACCGATCGCCCGACCCAACGAGCGATCGGCGTTGATGGCCTGCTTGAGCAGCCCCAGCCGGTGATCGATGACCTCCGGCCGCTGCATGGCCGCCCACTGGAACGGGGTGTGTGGCTTGGGCACGAACCCGCCGATCGAGACGGTGCACCGGATGTCCTTGGAGCCGGTGGCGGCACGACCGGCCCGGATGACCTCGTGCGCCATGTCGGCGATCTCCAGGACGTCGTCGTCCGTCTCGGTCGGCAGACCGCACATGAAGTAGAGCTTCACCTGCCGCCAACCGTTGGTGTACGCGGTGACCACGGTGCGGATCAGGTCGTCCTTCGACACCATCTTGTTGATCACCTTGCGGATCCGCTCCGACCCGCCCTCGGGGGCGAAGGTCAGACCGGTCCGCCGGCCGTTGCGGGACAACTCCTGCGCCAACTCGATGTTGAACGCGTCCACCCGGGTGGACGGCAACGAGAGCGAGACGTTGGTGCCCTGGTACTGCTCGGCCAGGCCGGAGCACATGTCACCGATCTCGGAGTGGTCGGCCGACGACAGCGACAACAGGCCCACCTCGTGGAAGCCGGAGAACTCCAGCCCTTGCTGCACCATCTGACCCACCGTGGTGATCGAACGCTCCCGCACCGGCCGGGTGATCATGCCGGCCTGACAGAACCGGCAACCCCGGGTGCAGCCCCGGAAGATCTCCACCGCGTACCGCTCGTGCACCGTCTCGGCCAGCGGGACGAGCGGCTTCTTCGGGTACGGCCAGGCGTCCAGGTCCATCGTCGTACGCTTGTGCACCCGGAACGGCACGTCCGCCCGGTTCGGCACGACCCGCTGGATCCGGCCGTCGGGCAGGTAGTCCACGTCGTAGAAGCGCGGCACGTAGACGCTCTCGGTACGCGCCAACCGCAGCAGCAGCTCGTCCCGGCCGCCGGGGCCGCCCTCGGCCTTCCACTCCCGGACGATCCCGGTGATCTCCAGGACCGCCTCCTCGCCGTCGCCGAGCACGGCGGCGTCGACGAAGTCGGCGATGGGCTCCGGATTGAACGCGGCGTGCCCACCCGCCACGATCACCGGATCGGCGTCGGTGCGGTCGGCGGCGAACAGCGGGATGCCGGCCAGGTCGATCGCGGTGAGCAGATTGGTGTAGCCCAACTCGGTGGCGAACGACACGCCGAACAGGTCGAAGTCGCGAACCGGGCGGTGGGCGTCGACGGTGAACTGCGGCACGCCGTGGGCGCGCATCAGCTTCTCCAGATCCGGCCAGACCGCGTACGTCCGTTCGGCCAGGGTGTCCGGCAGCTCGTTGAGCACCTCGTAAAGGATCTGCACGCCCTGGTTGGGCAGCCCCACCTCGTACGCGTCCGGATACATCAGCGCCCACCGTACGGTCGCCGCGTCCCACTCCTTGACCACCGCGCCCAGCTCGCCACCGACGTACTGGATGGGCTTGGTCACCTGGGGCAGCAGCGGCTCCAGCCGGGGCCACACGGAGTTGGCCGCGACGGGACGCGAAGTCGGGGACGGGACGCTCATGATGCCCAAGGGTAGACGGTACTCCGCCGCCAGCCGCGCCGACGGGCGAGCACAAACGTCGCCGAAGCCCGTAATCCGGCCGGTATCGCTCACCGGTGATGTGCCGGGCTTCGGCTGCGACTCGGACACAGTCCGAGACCAAGAGCAATCACCCGGCCACCATTGGTGAACAGCACCTGCCGACGGACAGCTTGGATCAGCCGGCCCGTCATCCCGGGTCCGGCCCGGTGGCACACCGGTACTAACCTCGAACCGGCGCGAGAGGAGATTGCCGCGATGCCGGAGCCGCAGCCGGGAGCCGACCGGCCGGTCGACGGGAGCCGTCCGGATCAACATCGGGACGGGGAGCCGGCGGTCACCCACGAACTGCCCACCGACCCGCCCCCAGCCGACGACCAGTCGACCAGGCCGGAAGACGCTGAGCCGGCCGGAAACAGGTCCGACGAGACCGAGCCGGCCGACGCCGGATCCACCGAGGTCGGCCCGCCCACCGACGCGCACCCCACCGAGGACGGCCCACCGCCGGTGCCGGCGGAGCCAGAGGTCGGTCCGCAGGGCACCCGGGTGCTGCCCGAGTCCGCACCGGAGGCGGCCACCCCGCGCTGGAGCGGCTCGGCACCGGTACCCCCGTCCGTACCGCGCCGACGCGGCTGGGGCGAGTCGGCGGATCCCACCCCGCCGCCGGTGCCGGCGGTACCGCAGCCGGAGCACCAGACACCTGTCGACCCATGGGCCGGCGTCGACACCAGCGGCTGGGACCTTCCCTCGACCGACTTTCCCGCCCTGCCACCGACGACGTCCTACCCGAGCCCGCCGCCGACCCGGCCGTACTCCGGGCCCCCGGTCTCCCCGGCACCGGTCTCGCCCCTACCGCCGCCGGTAGCGCCACAGCAGCAAACCCTGCCTCCGGTCGCGCCGCAGCAGCCGCAACCGCCCGGGCCCTACCTGCCCGCCCCGGCCGGCCCGCCGCCGCACGGTCGGCGGGGCAGGAAAAAGGCCAAGGCTGAACCGGTCGCACCCCCACCGGGTTGGCAGCCGCCCTCGGGGTACGTCCCGGTGCCGGTCCGCAAGCGTCGCCGCTGGCCCTGGTTGCTGCTGCTGACCCTGGCGTGCTGCTGCGGCTGCCCGGCCTACTACGGCATGCCGATGGCCAGCCAGTACCCGGCGAAGGCGGCGTTGCCACAGGAAGTGGCCGACCTGCGGCTGCGAGAGGACCCGCGCAGCACCCGCGACGCCCGCCAGCTCGAGACCCAGATGCGCCAGTCGCACTGGCTCGCCGAGGAGACCTTCGCCGGGATCTACCACACGAGCAGCGGCAAGCGGGTGACCGTCTTCGGCGGCACCGGCTTCCGGTTCGCCCCGTCGGCGGACGCCGACGCCGAGATCGAGCGCCTCACCGACCAGTACGCACTCGGCGACAAGCAGATCATGGAGACCGGTGTCCGGGGTCGCCACGAACGTTGCGCGGTGGGACGCACCGACGGGCTCGGTGCGGTGGTGTGCACCTCGGTCGACCACGGCAGCATCACCACCGGTGTCTTCACCGGACTCTCCGTGGACGACAGCTCCCGACTGCTGGCCACCCTACGGGACCAGATCGTCACCACGGACGGCTGAACGGATCGACGACGGCACGCGGTGGGCGCACCTGGCCGGACGGCTCAGCGGGCGTCGGTCTCCCCGGTGACCGGCGGATGCGCCCGCGGCGGCGCGTAGCGGGATACGTACTCCTGACCGGTGAGCTTCTGGATCTCACCCATCATCTCGTCGGTCAGCTGCCGCAGCGACACCCGATCGTCCGGCCGACCGGTGAAGTCGAGCGGCTTACCGAACCTCACGGTGATCTTGCCGGTGAAGGGACGCGGCAGCCGAGCACCGATCGGCTGCACCTTCTCAGTGCCGATCATGCCCACCGGAATGATCGGCACACCGGCCGCGATGGCGAGCCGGACCGCCCCGGTGCGTCCCCGGTACAGTCGCCCGTCCGGCGAGCGGGTGCCCTCCGGGTACACGACCACCAGGTCGCCACCCTTGAGTGCCGGGATGGCGGCGTCGAACGCGGCGAGCGCGGCACGCCCGCCGGCCCGCTCCACCGGGATCGCGCCGAGACCGGTGAGGACGAACTTGGAGAAGCGGCCCTTGACGCCGGTGCCGGTGAAGTACTCGGACTTCGCCCAGAACGCCAGGTGTCGGGGTACCACCGTGCCGAGGAACAGTTCGTCAGCCACCGACAGGTGGTTGCCAGCGAAGATCGCGCCACCCTTGTCCGGAATGTGCTCCAGCCCCTCCACCGTCGGACGGAACGCCAGCCGCATCGCGGGCCCCACGGTGAGCTTGCCGATGGTGTAGAGCAGCGGCACTGGTCCTCCGGCGGATCGAGTGAGGTAAGAGGCGGTGTCACCGTAGCGGACCGCCCCACGACAGCATGCGTGAGGTCGGGCTGGTCCGCTGGCTGGGTACGGGTTGCCGGAAAGGGGCCCTTCTGGCCGGAAAGGACCCCCTCCGGGCAACTCAGACGCGACGAACGACCACCGTCACCGGCACGCCCTCGCCGACCTCACCGGCGAAGCCGTCTATCCCCTCGGCGAAGTCGATGCTGTCGGCGAGCACCTCCCGGGACACGAAGTCCCGGTAGCCGGCCACCGCCGCCCGTACCTCGTCGGCGCCCGACGCGGTCACCACGATCCGGTCGGACACGTCGAGGTCGGCGTCGCGGCGGGCCTGCTGCACCACCCGGACGAGGTCCCGGGCCAACCCCTCGGCGGCCAGTTCGGCGGTGACCGTGGTGTCCAGCACCACCACCCCCTCGCCGCCGGGCAGTGGCGCCGAGTGCTCCGCGTCGGCGGCGACCAGGCGCAGCTCGTACTCGCCCTCGGCCAGGGTCACTCCGGCGGCCACCGGTGCGCCGTCGACCAGCTCCCACTCCCCCGCCTTGACCGCCTTGATCACCTGCTGGACCTGCTTGCCGACCCGGGGCCCGAGCGCCCGGGGCACCACGGTCAGCACCTGCTGGCAGTACGCGGACAGCTCGGCGCTGAACTCCACCGCCTTGACGTTCACCTCGTCGGCGATCAGGTCGGCGAACGGGCGCAGTTGCTCCGCCGCCGGGGACGCCACGGTCAACGTCGACAGCGGCAGCCGTACCCGCAGTCCCTTGGCCTTGCGCAGCGACAGCGCCGCCGAGGCGACCGCCCGCACGTTGTCCATGGCAGCCACCAGGTCGTGGTCGGCCGGGAACTCCTCGGCCGACGGCCAGTCGGTCAGGTGCACCGACCGCTCGCCGGTCAGGCCACGCCAGATCTCCTCCGCGGTCAGCGGCGCGAGCGGCGCCACCACCCGGCAGAGCGTCTCCAGCACCGTCGACAGCGTGTCGAAGGCGTTGGCGTCCCCGGACCAGAACCGGTCCCGCGAGCGGCGCACGTACCAGTTGGTCAGGGCGTCCAGGTAGGACCGCACGGTGGCGCAGGCGCCGGAGATGTCGTACGTGTCCATCTGCGTGCCGACCGTTTCGACCAGCTCCCGCGTCTTGGCGAGCACGTACCGGTCGAGCAGGTGCGTGGAGTCGGTACGACGACGGGCGGTGTAGGAGTCGGCGTTGGCGTAGAGCGAGAAGAAGTACCAGACGTTCCACAGCGGCAGCAGCACCTGCCGGACCGCGTCCCGGATGGCCGATTCGGTGACGAGGGCGTCGCCGCCGCGCACCACCGGCGAGGACATCAGCATCCACCGCATCGCGTCCGAGCCGTACGCGTCGAAGACGTGGTAGACGTCCGGGTAGTTGCGCAGGCTCTTGGACATCTTGCGGCCGTCCGAGCCGAGCAGGATGCCGTGGCTGACGCAGTTGCGGAACGCCGGCCGGTCGAAGAGCGCGGTGGCCAGCACGTGCATCGTGTAGAACCAGCCACGGGTCTGCGGCATGTACTCGACGATGAAGTCGCCCGGGTAGTGGTGCTCGAACCACTCACGGTTCTCGAACGGATAGTGCACCTGGGCGAACGGCATCGAGCCGGACTCGAACCAGCAGTCCAGCACCTCCGGCACCCGACGCATCATCGACCGGCCGGTCGGGTCGTCCGGGTTGGGGCGGACCAGCTCGTCGACCGCCGGCCGGTGCAGGTCGGTCAGGCGTACGCCGAAGTCCCGCTCGATGTCGGCGAGTGAGCCGTAGACGTCCAGCCGCGGGTAGTTCGGGTCGTCGGAGCGCCACACCGGGATCGGCGAGCCCCAGAACCGGTTGCGGCTGATCGACCAGTCCCGGGCGTTGGCCAGCCACTTGCCGAACGAGCCGTCCTTGATGTGGCCGGGCGTCCAGTTGATCTCCTGGTTCAGCTCGACCATCCGGTCCCGGAACTTCGTCACCGCGACGAACCACGACGACACCGCCTTGTAGACCAGCGGGGTGTCGCAGCGCCAGCAGTGCGGGTACGAGTGGGTGTAGGTGTCCTGCCTGAGCACCACCCCCCGGTCCTTCAGCTCCCGGATCACCGGCTTGTTGACGTCGAAGACCTGCTCGCCCTGGAAGGGCGGCACCAGCGCGGTGAATCGGGTGTGGTCGTCGACGGTGACGATGGTGGGGATGCCGGCGGCGTTGCAGACGTTCTGGTCGTCCTCACCGAACGCCGGGGCCAGGTGCACGATCCCGGTGCCGTCCTCGGTGGTCACGAACTCCCCCCCGAGCACCTGGTACGCGTTCGGCCCGGCCTGCTCCACCAGGAAGTCGAACAACGGGGTGTAGCGGCGTCCGACCAGGTCCCGGCCGCACACCGTGCCGAGGCGCTCGTAGCCGTCCAGTTCCTTGGCGTACGCGGCCAGCCGCGCCGCGCCGACCACGTACCGCTCGCCCTCGCGTTCCAGCACCGCGTACTCGATGTCCGGGCCGACGGCGAGCGCCAGGTTCGACGGCAGGGTCCACGGCGTGGTGGTCCAGACGCCCAGCTTGACCGACCCGCGCACCAGCTCCGGGGCGGAGTCGTCGGCGGTCAGCCCGAACCACACGGTCAGGGTGGGGTCGTGCCGGTCCCGGTAGACGTCGTCCATCCGGGTCTCGGTGTTCGACAGCGGCGTCTCGCAGCGCCAGCAGTACGCCAGCACCCGGAAGCCCTCGTAGACCAAGCCCTTGTCGTGCAGGGTCTTGAAGGCCCACATGACGCTTTCCATGTAGTCCAGGTCGAGGGTCTTGTAGTCGTTGGTGAAGTCGACCCAGCGGGCCTGGCGGGTGACGTACCGCTCCCAGTCCTGGGCGAACTCCAGCACCGAGCTGCGGCACGCGTCGTTGAACCGGGCCACACCGAGGTCGAGGATCTCCGCCTTGCTGGTGATGCCGAGTTGCTTCTCGGCCACCACCTCGGCGGGCAGGCCGTGGCAGTCCCAGCCGAAGCGCCGCTCGACGTGCCGCCCGCGCATCGTCTGGTAGCGCGGCACCACGTCCTTGACGTAGCCGGTGAACAGGTGGCCGTAGTGCGGCAGCCCGTTGGCGAACGGCGGGCCGTCGTAGAAGACGTACTCGTTCTTGCCGTCGTCGCCGGCGGGACGGGCCTCGACCGAGGCCTCGAAGGTCTTGTCGGCCGTCCAGTGCTCCAGTACCCGGCGCTCGACCGCGGGCAGGTCCGGGCTCGCCGGTACGCCGCCGGCGGTCGGGTCGTGCAACGGATAGGCCATCGGGGGTCGCTCTCCTCGCTGACGCTCACTGTCGTGGGTCTGCGAGGACGAGCCTTGCCGGTACGCCGTCACCGGCGCCCCGGGTCAAGCCCGCGGTACCACCCCGCTTGACGGTCAGGTTCGACCGCCCGCTCGTTGGTCGGCGATAACGGGCCGCCCCGTCCGGTTCTACTGAGCCGGTCACCCGGCCGTTCTTCCGGAAGCTCCCCGGTGATGGCCGGATCATCGCCCTGCCCGCCCATGATACCCGCCCCACCCCCGCCCCCTCCCCCCAATAACCCCCAACCCCCAACCCAACCACCGCGATCATGCAGTAGTGGCACCTACCAAACGTGCCATCCAGTGCAATTCGGCAACCACAACTGCATGATCGGCGTGCGTCGGTGACCGTCGCCGGAACTGTGCATGATCGGCGTCACACGCCCCATTTGTCACGCAACGGACCGGGCGATCCATCGTGGTGGTGTCACACCGTTTGGGGAGGTTGTCTTGCAGCGGATCAACGCGGCCGAGGTGGCGCCGGAGGCATTCGGCGCCGTGCTGGGGCTGGAGAAGTACGTCCGGGCTAACGTCGACTACACAGTGTTGGAGCTGGTGAAGCTGCGCGCGTCGATGCTGAACGGCTGCACGTACTGCGTCGACATGCACAGCCGGGAAGCGCTCGGCGCCGGCGAGTCGAGCCGGCGACTGTTCGCGGTGGCCGCCTGGCGGGAGGCGCCCTTCTTCGACGAGCGGGAACGCGCCGCGCTCGCGTTGACCGACGCGGTCACCCAACTCGGCGAACACGGCGTGCCCGACGACGTCTGGGACGCCGCGTCGAAGGTGTGGCCGGAGAAGGCTCTCGCCGACCTGGTTCTGGCGATTGCCACAATCAACGTGTGGAACCGGATCGCGGTGACCTTCCGCGACGAACTGCCGACGGACGTGTGAGTCCGCTCGACGCGGCGGATGCGGCCGGTGCGCTCGACGCGCACCGGCCGATGCTGCTCGGGCTGGCCTACCGGCTGCTGGGTAGCCGCCACGACGCCGAGGACGTCCTTCAGGAGGCTTACCTGCGCTGGTTACGGGTCGACCGCGCCGAGGTGCGCGAGCCGCGTCGTTACCTGTCCCGGGTGGTGACCCACCTGTCGATGGACCGGCTACGGGCCCGGCAGGCCGCCCGCGAGACGTACGTCGGGTCATGGTTGCCGGAGCCGGTGCCCACAGCGCCGTCGCCGTTCGGGCCGCTGGAGCGCGCCGAGTTGCGCGACTCGCTCTCCACCGCGCTGCTGCACCTGCTGGAGCGGCTCACCCCGCCGGAGCGCGCCGTCTACGTGCTGCACACCGCCTTCGAGCTGCCCTACGCCGAGATCGCCGAGGTGCTGGACCGCTCCGCCGAGGACTGCCGACAGCTGCACCACCGGGCGAGCGTCCGCATCGGGCGCGACCAGCGCCGCTTCACCGCCGACCGGGCCGAGCAGGAACGGCTGCTGGAGGCGTTCATCACCGCCGCGACCGAGGGCGACCTGGCCGCGCTGACCGAGCTGGTCGCCGCGGACGCGACCGCGTGGAGCGACGGCGGGGGCCGGGTACGGACCGCCCGCAACCCGGTCACCGGCGCCAACCGGGTCGTCCGGTTCCTGCTGGGCCTCCGGCACAAGGGCGGGCCGCTCACCGTGCGGCGCACGGAACTGAACGGCCAGCCGGCCGCCGTGTTGGCCACCGCGGCCGGTCACGCGTACGCGGTCACCCTCGGCACGGCCGCCGGTCGGATCACCGACATCTTCCTGGTGGCCAACCCGAACAAGCTGCCGTGGACGGCGTGAGTCGAGCGGCTGACTCAACCCAACTCGGGGAACCAGAGCGCCAGCTCGCGCTTGGCGCTGTCGGCCGAGTCGGAGGCGTGCACCAGGTTCTCCCGGTTGGACAGGGACAGGTCACCACGAATCGTGCCGGCGGCGGCCTTACGCCCGTCGGTGGCGCCGATCAGGCCCCGCACCACCTCGATGACCTGGTCGCCCGAGAGTACGAGCGCGACCAGCGGGCCACCGGTCATGAATGCCTTCAGCGGCGGGTAGAACGGCTTGTCGACGTGCTCGGCGTAGTGGTCGTCGGCCAGCGCGGCGTCCATGGTCCGGGACACCATCGCGTCGATCCGCAGCCCCTTGCGCTCGAACCGGGAGATGATCTCGCCCACCAGTCCTCGGCGGACCGCGTCGGGCTTGATCAGGACGAGCGTGCGGTCGTCCGGGCTGCTGCTGGACACGCTGGGTTCCTCCTCAGAGCGGAAGCCGGTCGGGCTGGGTACGGTCAGCCTAGCGACCCGGTCCCGGCGCCGGCGCGGTGGCCGGCCTTCCCCCGGCCCCCGATCCGGCCTAGCCTGGCCCTGACCCCCGGGAGGTCCACTGTGGCGAATGGTGGTGGCAACCGATCCATCGCACCGGTACGCAAGTTGATCGCCGCGGTGCTGGGCACCGTGGCCGCCTTCGTCATCCTCTTCGGCCTGGGCATGACCAGCTGGGCCATCGTCGCACTCGGTGTCGCCCTGCTGGCCCTGGCGATCGCGCTGGCCACCGTGCGCAGCGGGGGCCGCACCTGGGTGGTCGGCGCCGGTCATGTGCACAGCGCCTCCGAGCCACCGACCCAGTACGCCTTCGGTCGCTGCGAACTCCAACTGGTGATCGACGCTCCCGGGCTACCGCCCCGCTCGAAGAAGATCATCGAGCCGCGGGTGCCGGTGTCGAAGTGGCCGTCACTGGGGCAGACCCTGCCGATCCGGGTGGCGTTGGACGACCCGCGACACGTCCGGGTGCTCTGGGACGAGGTACTCACCCACACCGAGGCCGGCAGCACCGCCGACCTGCCCCCCGAGTTCGCCACGGTGCCGCCGGACGAGGTGCTGATCGGGCAGGAGGCGCCACCGTGGGCCGGTCGGGCGCCGGAGGACGACTTCCACGACCCCTCCGCCGATCCGTCCGAGGGTCCCCTCGGCGGTCCGTCGGACGGCCGACCGCACGATGCCGCGGCCGAACCGGTCGAGCACCACGAGACGGTGCGAGTACGCCAGCGCCCGGGCCGACCGGTGGTGCTGGAGGGAACTGTGGTGGAACGCTCCGACGAGCAGCGGCTGCCCCGCCGCGCCACCCCCGCGCCCCGGATGCCCGCCGAGGAACCGCCCAGCCCGGCGGCGACCTTCGCCGGAGACGAACCGGCCGATCCGACGGGCGATCCGGTGCCCTCGGGCAGATCAGCGCCGCCGCCTGCCGGCCCGTCCACGGGCCTGACCGAGCCGACGGACCCCCTCGACCCGCTCGACCTGCCGCTGGACGATCCGCAACCGCGCCCGACGGCCACCACCGACCGGCCGACGACCAACAGCCAAACGACGCCCGCCGACCGCCCGACCTTCGACGCTCCCCCGCAGTCCGCTGGGGACCGGGCGGAGGCGGTCGACGCGGAGGAACTGGACGAGGCGATCTTCGGCTTCGACCCGGACGCCGCCGACCCGGCGGCCTCGATCAGCGGGGTGGGCATCACCCTGCTGGTGACCGAGCTGTCCCGCTCACTGGAGTTCTACCGGGATCGACTCGGCTTCACCGAGGTCGACCGGGGCGCCGCCAACGCGGTGCTCTCCTCGGGGGCGACCCGCCTGGTGTTGCGCGAGGTGACCGGGGCGCAGCCGATCAGCCGTCGGCTGGTCCACGTCAACCTCGATGTGGACGACATCCAGTCGGCGTACGAGCGGCTGCGCGAGTCCGGTGTCCGATTCACCTACCCGCCCCGGGTGGTCAACCGGGGCAGCAAGTTGGAGGTGTGGGCGGCGGCGTTCCGCGACCCCGACGGGCACGGCATCGCGCTGACCCAGTGGCGGGAACTCGCCGAGGCGTGATCGAGGCCCTGGGCCGCCGGTAGCCTGGCACCACCACCGTCAGCCCAGAATCACCCGACGTACGTGCAGCGCGTACGCCCACACCAGCGCGAACATCACGCCCAGCACGGACAGCGACCAGTGCAGCAGGCCGGACAGCAGCAGCAGTCCCTGCAACACGGTGCCGGCGTGCCAGGCCCACGCCCGGCGCATCATGCCGGCGAGCACGGCGGCGACCACGGCCAGCGCCACGACCACGGCGATCGCCGCGCCACCGAGATCAGCACCGACCGCCCGGATCGGCTGGATCGCCAGCAGCAGCACCAACGCCTCCAGAACGAGCGCAGCCGCACCGAGCCCGCGTACCGCCCGCTGCGGATTGCGCAGGCCCGATCGGCGGGGCCGGCCGTCGCCGTCGCCGGTCATCGCTTCAGCAGCCGACGGGCGTCGGCCACGGTCACCACGGAGCCGGTGATGAGCACACCGACCCCGGCCAGCTCGCCCGGCACGTCCTCCTCGGCCAACGCCACCGCCGCCTCGATGGCGTCCGGCATCTCCTCGGCCACCTCGACCCGGTCCGGGCCGAAGACCTCCGCGGCCAGCGCGGCCAGTTCCTTGACCGGCAGCGCCCGGGGTGAGCTGTTCCGCGTCACCACCAGTTGATCGACCACCGGTTCCAGCAGCTCCAGCATGCTGGCCGCGTCCTTGTCGGCGAGGGTACCCATGACGGCGACCAGCTTGCTGAACGCGAACTCCTCCTGCAACGCGGTGACCGTGGCCGCCATGCCCTGCGGGTTGTGTGCGCCGTCGAGCAGGATCGTCGGCGCGGAACGCACCCGCTCCAGCCGCCCCGGGGAACTGGCGGTGGCGAAGCCTTCCCGCACCGCCTCCACGTCGAGCTGCCGGCGGGCACCCGCACCGAGGAACGCCTCGACGGCCGCCAGCGCCACCGCAGCGTTCTGCGCCTGGTGCGCGCCGTGCAGCGGGACGAACACCTCCTCGTACACCCCACCCAGCCCTTGCAGGGTGAGCACCTGACCGCCGACCGCCACAGCCCGGCGCAGGACGCCGAACTCCGAGCCCTCCCGGGCCACTGTCGCGCCCACCTCCGCGCAGCGTTGCAGGATCGGTCGGGCAGCCTCCTCCTCCTGCGCGGCGGCGATCACTGTCGCACCGGGATGAATGATGCCGGCCTTGGCCACCGCGATGTCCTGGAGCGTGTCACCGAGCCACTCGGTGTGGTCGAGCCCGATCGGGGTCAGGACGCACACCCCCGCCTGGATGACGTTCGTGGCGTCCTCGGCACCACCGAGACCCACCTCGACGACGGCCACGTCGACCGGAGCGTCGGCGAAGGTGGCGAAGGCCAACGCGGTGGTCATGTCGAAGTAGGTAAGCGGCTCGGCCGAACGGTCGTCGACCAGTTCGGCCAGCGGCTTCACCTCCTGGTACACGGCGGTGAACCGGGCCTCGTCCACCGGCTCGCCATCCAGGCTGATCCGCTCCCGCACCGTCTCCAGGTGCGGGCTGGTGTACCGCCCGGTGTGCAGCCCGAACGCCCGCAGCAGTGAATCGATCATCCTGGCCGTGGAGGTCTTGCCGTTGGTCCCGGTCAGGTGAATCGACGGGTACGCCCGCTGCGGGCTGCCCAGCAGGTCCAGCAGGGACGAGATGCGGTCCAGCTCGAAGACCATCCGGGTGAAGCCGCGCGCGGCCAGCTCGGCCTCCACCTGCGCGAAGGCGGCACGCTCGGCCCGACCGGTCCGCTCCCGGCGGTCCGCGCCCGCACGATCACCGGTACGGGCACGGTCGGTCGGTTCGCTGAATTCGGCATCCGGCCGTTCGGCACGGACGCGATCGGTGTGGTCGACAGGGTCGGTCACGAGGAAAGTGCCTCCAGGGCGGCATCGATACGAGCCAGGTCGGCCTCGGCGACCGCCAGTCGTTCGCGGATCTTGGATACGACGTGCTCGGGGGCCTTACCGACGAACGCCGGGTTGTCCAGCTTCGCCCGCGCCTGCCCCGCCTCCTTCTCCGCCGCCGCGCGATCCTTGGTCAACCGAGCCCGCTCCGCGGCGACGTCGATCGAGCCCCGGGTGTCCAACGCGACACTGACCTCACCCGGCATGGCCAGCGTCGCGCTGGCCTGGAAATCGTCACCGGCCGGATCCAGCCGCGCCAGCGACCGGATCAACGGCTCGTGCGCCGCCACCCCGGCACCCGACAACCCGTCGAGCCGCGCCGCGACCCGCTGGGTCGGGCGCAGGCCCTGGTCGGAACGGAACCGGCGGACCTCGGTCACCACCCGCTGGAGGGTCGCCACCTCCGTCTCGGCGGCGTCGTCGATCAGCGCCCGGTCAGCCGAGGGCCAGGCTGCCGTCAGCACCGTCTCGCCGCCGGTGAGTGCCGTCCACAGTTCCTCCGTGACGAACGGGATCACCGGGTGCAGCAGCCGCAGCAGTTGGTCCAGCACGTGACCGAGGACTCGGCGGCTGACCTCGGCCGGTTCGCCACCACCGGCCAGCACCGGCTTGCTCAACTCCACGTACCAGTCGCAGACGTCGTCCCAGGCGAAGTGGTACAGCAGGTCACAGACCTTGGCGAACTCGTACGCCTCGAACTGCTCGTCGACCTCGGCGGTGACGTGGGCCAGCCGGGACAGGATCCACCGGTCGACGGTCGACAGCCGTCCGGCGGCCGGCATCGGGCCATCGGTGTGCGCACCGTTGATCAACGCGAACCGGGTGGCGTTCCAGAGCTTGTTGCAGAAGTTGCGTGACCCCTGGCACCACTCCTCGCTGACCGGCACGTCCCCGCCGGGGTTGGCGCCCCGGGCCAGGGTGAACCGGGTGGCGTCGGCGCCGTACCGGTCGATCCAGTCCAGTGGGTCCACCACGTTGCCGAAGGACTTGGACATCTTCTTGCCGTGTTCGTCCCGGACCATCCCGTGCAGGGCGATCACGTCGAACGGCTGCCGGCCGTCCATCGCGTACAGGCCGAACATCATCATCCGGGCGACCCAGAAGAACAGGATGTCGTACCCGGTGACCAGCACACTGGTCGGGTAGAACTTCGCCAGGTCCGGGGTCTGCTCCGGCCAGCCCAGCGTGGAGAACGGCCAGAGTCCGCTGGAGAACCAGGTGTCCAGCACGTCCTCGTCCTGGTGCCAGCCCTCGCCGGTCGGCGGTTGCTCGTCGGGGCCGACGCAGACCACCTCGCCGGCGGGGCCGTACCAGACCGGGATCCGGTGGCCCCACCAGAGCTGCCGGGAGATGCACCAGTCGTGCATGTTGTCGACCCAGGCGAAGTAGCGCTTGGCCAGTTCCGCCGGCTCGATGCGCACCCGACCGTCGCGTACCGCGTCGCCGGCCGCCTTGGCCAGCGGCGAGGTGTTGACGAACCACTGCAACGACAGCCGTGGCTCGACGGTGGTCCGACACCGGGAGCAGTGGCCGACAGCGTGCACGTACGGCCGCTTCTCGGCGACGACGCGTCCCTCGGACCGCAGCGCCGCCACGATCGCCGGCCGGGCCTCGAACCGGTCCAGACCCTCGAACGGGCCGGGCGCGGTGATCACCCCCCGCTCGTCCATGACCGTCAAGGCGGGCAGGTCGTGCCGCTGCCCGATCTCGAAGTCGTTCGGGTCGTGCGCCGGGGTCACCTTCACCATGCCAGTGCCGAACGACGGGTCCACGTGCGCGTCGCCCACGATCGGGATGCGGCGCCCGGTCAACGGCAGCTCGACCTCCGTGCCGATCAGGTGGCGGTACCGCTCGTCGTCGGGATGCACGGCGACCGCCGTGTCGCCGAGCATGGTCTCCGCCCGGGTGGTGGCCACCACCACCTCGTCGCTGTAGCGGATCGACACCAGCTCACCGTCGTCGTCGGTGTGCTCCACCTCGATGTCCGACAGGGCGGTCAGGCAGCGCGGGCACCAGTTGATGATGCGGTTCGCCCGGTAGATCAGGCCGTCGTCGTACAGCTTCTTGAACATGGTCTGGACGGCGCGGGACAGGCCCTCGTCCATGGTGAAGCGTTCCCGGTCCCAGTCGACCGAGTCGCCGAGCCGGCGCATCTGGCCGAGGATCGCGCCGCCGGAGGAGGCCTTCCACTCCCACACCCGCTCGACGAACTTCTCCCGGCCCAGGTCGTGACGGGAGAGCCCCTGCGCGGCAAGTTGCCGCTCGACCACGTTCTGGGTGGCGATGCCGGCGTGGTCCATGCCCGGCAGCCAGAGCGCCTCGTGGCCCTGCATCCGCTTGCGCCGCACCAGGGCGTCCTGCACCGTGTGGTCCAGCGCGTGACCCATGTGCAGCGAGCCGGTGACGTTCGGCGGTGGGATGACGATGGTGAAGGGCGGCCGATCACTGTCCGCGGCGGCCCGGAATCGACCGTCGGCTACCCACTGCTCGTACCGTCGCTGCTCTACCTCAGCCGGCTGATACTGGCCGGCGAGGGTCGGGGCGTCGGGGCGTCGGGCATCCAGTCTGTCGGTCACCCTGAAAGTCTACGGAGCGCTTCGACGGAGCCGACGTGCGCCACCTGTCGTTCGCGTACGGTGTCGGCTATGTCCGACGCACATCTCAGTGCCCGCCAGCTCGACGAGGGCGCTCCGCCGGTCGAGCTGACCGACGAGCCGATCGAGCTGGGCGACCGCGAGCCGGCAGCCGGCACCGACCGGCCCGACGTACGGTCTCGGCGACGACGTCTGGTCGTGGTGGCGCTCGCGATCATCGCGCTCGTGGGGGTGGGCGCGCTCGGCACCTGGGGCTGGCGGATCGTGCAGCAGAAGGACGCGCGGATCACCACCCCCGACCAGGTCGCCGGTCTGCGGCTGGACAGCAGCGACCGGGCGGCCAGCACGGCCGACTATCTGCGTAGCGGGCTGGCTGCTGACATTCAGCTGGACAGCAGCTTCGGCGCCGTCTACCAGGACCCCGCCGATGCCCGGCGATCTGTTCTGATCTTCGGCGGCACCACCCTGCTGTGGCAGCCTGAGCGAGATCTGGAAAGTCTGTTCGAGCTGATGGCCGACGAGACCGCGGCGGTGACCGGACTCCGCGGCGTGCCGGCGGGGCGTCTGGGCGGCGTGATGAAGTGCGGAAGCACCGGCGGCGAGGGCGGCGATTTCGCGGTCTGCGGCTGGGCCGACCACGGCAGCGTGGTGCTCGCCATGTTCCCCGCCCGTTCGGTGGACGAGTCCGCCGGTCTGCTGCGGCAGATCCGGGACAGCCTGCAGACCCGCGCCTGACAGCTGCGCGGTGGCTGGCTCGGATGCCCGGACGCCGCTGCCGCGCGAGGGATCGTGCCGCCACTTGCGAGGTGGCATCCGGCGGCCGACACGGGAAAGAGTGCCCCTGTGTCCATCGGAGCCTGGCTGCCTGCCGAGGTTGGGCCCGTGTTCGGTGTCGGCCAGCGACGATCTGACCCCGGAAATGCGTTCAGGGCCACCCCTGGGGGTGGCCCTGAACGGAAGAATGTCCGGCGGTGTCCTACTCTCCCACACCCTCCCGGGTGCAGTACCATCGGCGCTGGAGGGCTTAGCTTCCGGGTTCGGAATGAGACCGGGCGTTTCCCCTCCGCCATGAC
>NZ_JBXUOW010000021.1:0-80408 GCF_057196645.1 Micromonospora sp. ATLC16 | reverse complement strand
GCCGGGCTCCTGCTCGGGCTGGTGGCGGCGGTCGCTGGCGCGGTCACCGTGGTGGCGGGCGCCCGGCTGGCCGACCTGTCCCTCGTCCTGGCCGGCAACGCGCTGCTCGGCGCGGGCAACACCGCCGTGATGTTCGGCCGCTACGCGGCCGCCGACCTCGTTCCGGCCGAGGCGCGGACCCGCGCGGTGGCGGCGGCGCTGACCGCGGCATCGGTCGGTGCGGTTCTCGGACCCAACCTGCTCGGTCCCGCGGGTGGCCTCGCCGCAGCGGCCGGGCTGCCCGCCTCGGCGGGTCTCTACCTGCTGGCCGTGCCGGCCTTCGGCATCGCCGCCCTGCTGGTGGCCCGGATGCCGACGCCCGCGCCGTCACCGGTGGCAGCCCGATCCGAGCCGGCCGCCACGGCCCGGATCGGGCTGTCACCCGTGCCGGTGCTGGTGCTCGGCGGCGCGAACGCGACGATGGTGACGATGATGGCGGTGGCGCCCCCGGCCCTGCACCACCACGGGTGGGGCCTGGGTACGGTGGGCGCGGTGGTCAGCGTCCACGTGGCGGCGATGTTCGGCTTCTCCCCGGTCACCGCCCGGCTCTGCGAATCCTTCCGGGCCGCCCCGGTGGCCGCGGCCGGCGCGATCCTGTCCGCGGTCAGTGCGCTCGGCGCCGGCCTGACCGCTGGACGGCCGGACAGCGGGGCGGCGGCGGCCGGGTTCCTGCTCGTGCTCGGATTGGCGTGGAACGTACAACTGGTCAGCGGCACCATGCTGCTGCTGGCCCGTACCCGGGAGGCGGCCCGGCGGCGGGCCGAGGACGTCGGTGAGATCATCATGGGTACGGCCGCCGCCGCTGGCACGTTCCTCGCCGCACCGCTGCTCGACGTCGCCGGCCTGACCGGCGTGGCAGTTGCCGCATTCGCCCTCAACGCCGGCACGGCCCTGGTCCTGAACCGCTCCCGGGACACCCGGCCATGACCATCGACACGGTGCTGTTCGACTTCTCGAGCACCCTCTTCGACCCCGCGCGGGTCGTCGACGGGCCGGCCCTGGCCGCCTGCGCCGAGCGGCGGGGCAGGCGGCTGGAGGTGTCGCGGGCACAACTCCTCGGGCAGCAGATCCTCGAGTACGGCGAGAGCCCGGCCGGCCTGCGGGCGCGGGCCCGGTGCGACCTCTCCGCCGCCGAGCACCGCGCCGGCTGGCTGGCGACCGCCGTCCTGGTGCCGGGCGTCGACCCGGTGCTGGCCGACGCCTTCCACGACTGCATCACCGACCCCGCCCGCTGGCGGCCCTACGACGACACCGGTCCGGTTCTCATCCTGTCCTCCGACGCCGGTGCCGCCGACGAGTTGTCGCCGTACGCGCTGACCGTCGACCCGGGCGATGTCGGGCAGTTGACCGGGGCGCTCGGACCAGCTCACCCTCGACACGGACGACACCGCTGGTGGCCGGGTGTGGCAGCGGTTCACGCGAGAGCTGGAGACTGGTCGACTCACCGGCGTCCGGGTCGACCGGGACACCGTCGCGCCCAACACGCTCTCCGACGTCCGCTACACGTACGATGACGCCGGCAATATCATCAAGACGGTGGACACCGCGCCAAATCCGGTCGACGACACCCAATGCTTCACGTACGACTACCTGCGCAGGCTCACCGACGCATGGACCCCGAGCAACGGCGACTGCGCCGCAGTATCCTCGGCCACCGCACTCGGCGGCCCGGCACTCTACTGGCACTCCTGGTCATTCGACCAGGTGGGCAACCGCAAGACTCAGGTTGCGCGCACCAGCGCCGGCAACACCACCACGACGTACGACTATCCGGCCGCTCAGGCAGCGCAGCCCCACGCGTTGTCGCGCACCACGACTGGTCCGCTGACCCAGAACTACCGGTACGACGAATCCGGCAACACCATCTGCCGGCCGGCGGGGACGACCACGAACAACTGCCCCAGCGGCCCCGGCTAGCAGGTGCTCACCTGAGATCCCGAGGGCAAGCTGGAAACCAGCACCGACTCGACCGGCACCACCACGTACATCTACGACGCGGACGGCAACCGACTCATCCGCCGCGACCCGGCCGGCAAAACCCTGTACCTGCCCGGGCAGGAACTGCGCTACACCAACACCACCGGGACGACCACCTGGACCCGCTACTACATGTACGGCGGATCCCTCGTCGCGTCACGAACGGCCGCCGGCCTGACGTGGTTGGCCTCCGACCATCAAGGCACGTGGAACGTGTCGATCAGCGCCTCGGCCGCCCAGAACGCCACGGTGCGCCGGCAGGACCCCTACGGCAACCCACGCGGCGGCAGCCCGACCTGGGCCAACGACAAGGGATTCGTCGGCGGCACCATCGACAACACCGGACTGACCCACATCGGCGCCCGCGAGTACGACGCGACCACCGGCCGGTTCGTCTCCGTCGACCCAATCTTCAATCAGAAGGACCCTCAGTCCTGGAACGGGTACGTCTACAGCAACAGCACCCCGGTGACCATGAGCGACCCCAGCGGGCTCATCGTCTGCGAAGGTTCCTACACCTGCTCGGGCGGCGGGTCTGGGAGCGCAACTCCGCCCCGCGACGAGTGCTACAACTACACCGGCACCGCTCAGCGCCGCTGTGAGATGAAGGGCGGTGGCGGCCAGAACACGAGCGCCGGACAGGCCACCGGCGGTAACGGAAGCGGGCAGAGCCCGACGGCCAACGTACCGACCATCCCAGCGGAGAAGGCCCGGCAGCTCAACGGCTACATCAAGATGGTCATCGACCAGAACCCGGACACCTGGAACGTGCCCGGTTCACCTGCGTACAACGCCATCATGGTCCGCCTCCGCCATGCCATGTACGGCTCACCAGGCTGGAAGGACTACTGGGAAGCCCTCGACGGCGTCGTGGTCTCCACCGTCGTGGCCACGGTCGGCGCCGTCTGTGTGGCATGCACGCATCGGCACGCCGTAGGGCAGTGCTGTGCTCGATGATGACCTGCCGAATAGCGCGCTCAACGACATCAGTGCGGGATGTTCTGCGTGCCCTGCCGGGGGCACGTCACAGAACTGCAACAACGCGTGGTCATCGACCGACATCTGACCGTTGAGGCCCAGTTCTCGCTCGGATCGTGATGAACGGCTCCTCGCCCAGATCGGCGGGGTGGCGGGCGTACCGGTCGTACATGGCCTGACATTCGACGTAGATGACGCCGTTGACCGAGTAGGTCCGGACGGGGTGACCGGCGAGCCTCCGGATCGCGGCGCGGACGGCTTCGCGCAGCGCGTCTTGCTGTTCACCGGGTACGTGGTGGATCTTGACGTAGCCTCGTCGGTCCATGACCACGTCGGTAGCGAGTTGGGCGACGAGCGCGAGTTGGTCGTCGGGCTCGTGCTTCGGGAAATGGCGGTCGATCAAGGTCAGGCAGCGCCGGCAGGTTGGGGCGTACGCTACATCGCCATACCGGCCAACCGCACCGCCGACCATGACCGCCCAGACGCAGCCACAGATCGTCCTGTCCGACCATCGACGTTCACGCAGGGCCATGAGGTCGGTCCAATATCGGTCAGGATCAGCGTGCTGTCCAGTATCGCGGACGCCAGCAGCCGGATGCGTAGCATCGTGGTGTTCAAGGTCGTCGAATGCCGAGCTGAGCAGCGCTGTCGCCTCCTACCCGTAGTGCCGAGGGCGGTGGTGGCGGACGGTGGCGACGGGCGGGCCGGGCCGCCGGCGTGCTCAGGCCAGTGGGGATGGGGACTCGGCGCCGGGTACCAGCAGCCTGGGTGTGCCCGATCCGTCCGCCGGCACCATCCACACGTCCGGCCGGCCGTCGCTCTGGCGCAGCGTGTACGTCAGCGTCGCACCGTCCAGCCACGCCGCCTGGTCGTCGACGCTGGAGGTCTCGGCGGTGGCGGTGACCCGCATCGTCGCGAGATCCAGGACCGACAGCCGCCAGCCCCGCGTCGGGTCGGCGTCGAGAGCCTCCTTGAACGCGATGCGGCTGCCGTCGGGGGAGAGCGACGGGCACTCGACGTTCTCCCGCACCGTCTCGACCGTCCGGGCGGCGAGGTCGCCGCGGACGAGGTACCGCCGCCCGTCGGTCGACATGC
This sequence comes from Micromonospora sp. ATLC16, assembly GCF_057196645.1. Classification (NCBI taxonomy): domain Bacteria; kingdom Bacillati; phylum Actinomycetota; class Actinomycetes; order Micromonosporales; family Micromonosporaceae; genus Micromonospora; species Micromonospora sp. ATLC16. The sequence goes on along the minus strand of NZ_JBXUOW010000021.1, from coordinate 76,319 downwards.
TGGCGTAGAAGAGGTTGTCGTCCGCGGCGAAGGTGACCCCCCAGAAGTTCACGTCGGGGTCGCGGTACGGCCGGCCGTCGCGGATCACCGCGAACTCCTCCAGCGACATGACCGTGCTGCCGGTGCGCGTGTCGAGGATGCCGGTACGGGTGGAGAAGCCACCGGAGGTGTAGGAGTCGCCGCCGACGAAGCTGGTCCACGACACCATCCGGCCGGAGGACGAGACACGGGCTCGGTTGGGCAGGCCGGGTATGGCGAAGGAACGCCGCTCCCGCAGCGCCGCGTCGAGCACGACCAGCCGATACGACCAGGGTGTCTCGGGGCCGAGACAGACCCCGGTGCCGGCTGCGGCATAGGCGCGCAGGCACTCCACAGTTGACACGGCGCGTGGTCCCGCCGGATCCGCGGTGGCGACGGCGGACAGGTGCCGGTCGGTGATCATCAGCAGGCGCGGCCCGGGAGTCAGGGTGAACTCGTCGTCGACGGCGTCCACGGTCGGCGGCGGCGCCTCGACGGCCACGGCGGCGTAGCCGGCCGCCACCGCCCCCAGCAGGACGGCCGAGGCGGTGGCCACCCCGAGCTTGGCGCGGGTCGACAGCGCGGTCATCGGGACACCCTCCGGTCGGTGCGGCGGAAGCCGGGAACCAGCAGGAACGCGGTGGCGACCACGACGCCGACGACGATCACCGCCGCGAGTCGGATCGCAACCTGCGGCCCCCACGTCTGCCAGGCGAGTCCGAACAAAACAGACGAGGCGAGGTACGCCACCGCCTGTCCGGTCTGCACCAGCGCGATCCCGGTGGTCCGCAACCGCTGCGGCAGCACCGGCCCGGCGAGCGCGATCAGCACGCCGTCGGTGGCCGCGTAGAACAGGCCGTACAGGATGAGTGCGAGCACCAGCAGCGGCCAGCCGGCGACCGGCCCGGCGAGCAGCAGGTATGTCGCGCCGAGCGCGACGTATCCGCCGAGGACCACCGGTAGCCGTCCGATCCGGTCGGCGAGCACGCCGAGCGGCATCGCGAGCACCAGGTACGCCAGACTGGTTCCCACCGCGAGCAGCGGGAACCAGACGAGGTCCAGTTCCTCCCGGCGTTGCAGCAGCAAGTAGACGAAGCCGTCGCCGATGGTCGCCAGCCCGAGCAGGCCGGCGGCCAGTACGAGCCGGCGGGCCGGCCGGTCGCGCAGCAGGCCGAGCGCCTCGCGGACGGAAACCTTGCCGGAGTCGGGATGCTCGGAGGGCTCCGTCGGGTGCTCGCGGACGAAGAGAACGAGCACGATGACGGCGAGAGCGGCGATGCAGAAGCTGGCGACGAAGACCGCGTCGTACGACTCGCCGACGGCCAGCAGCACCGCGATGGCGGCCAGCGGCCCGAGGAACGCGCCGATGCTGTCCATCGTCCGATGCACGCCGAACGCCCGGCCCAGTGCCTCCGGGGGCGTGGAGAGCGTGATGAGCGCGTCGCGGGGTGCGGTGCGTACGCCCTTGCCCAGGCGGTCGACCGCGATCACGGCACCGATCACCGGCACCGAGCGACCGGCGAGCAACAGGCCGAGCTTGGCGACCGCGGAGAGCGCGTAGCCGAGACCGGCGACCAGTTTGCGCCGCCGTGTGCGGTCGGCGACGAAGCCGCCGACGATCCGCAGCAGCGCGGTGGCCCCGGTGTAGACGCCGTCGAGCACGCCGAAGGCGAGCGGGCTGAGCTGGAGGCCGAGCACCAGATAGAGCGGCAGGATGGCGGTAACCATCTCGGCGGAGACGTCGGTGATCAGGCTGACCGTGCCGAGGGCGACGACGTTGCCGCTTACCAGTGCGAACCGGCGGCGGGTCGTTCCGCTGCCGGGATCCGGCGGTTCGGCCGCCGGCCGGGAGACGGTCGACAGGTACACGGCTGTCCCCTTCGGTCGCTGGCTGACGGTCTGCCATCGTCCGGCACGGCCCGCGGGGCCACAACGGACCGCGCGTGCTGGTGGGATGTGCGCCCGATGAACACTCGCACAACACCGATCTGTTTCCGTGTTGTTGGTCTGGCCGTTCCCCCTGGCGTACCCGGCCGGTCCGTCGACGTCCCTACATTTCCTTGCGGCTCACACCCCCGCCCAGAGAAAGGCTCTCGAATGGGCACTCGACCCAGCCGCCAGGCGGTCACGATGGGAACGGTCGCGGTGCTGCTCGCCGCCGCCGCGATCGTCGTCACCGGCGCGACGTCGGCGTCGGCAGCGACGGTGACGTTCAAGCCGGTCGCCGACACCTACGTCCAGAGCACGGCCGCGTCCACCAACTACGGCACGTCCTCCCAGATCGTGGTCGACAACTCTCCGGTGCGGCGGATGTTCCTGCGCTTCACCGTGACCGGGGTCAGCGACACGGTCACCAGCGCCAAGCTGCGTCTGCGCACGATCAGCGGCAACAGCGGCAGCAACATCGGCGGTACGTTCAAGGCGATGTCCAGCACGACCTGGTCGGAGACGGGTACGACCTGGAACAACCAGCCGAACCTCGACGGCGCCACCCTGGGCTCGATCGGCTCGGTGACCAACGACAACTGGTATGAGGTGGACGTGACGGCGGCGGTCGCCGGCAACGGCACCTACAGCTTCGGCGCCAGTTCCTCCAGCACGGACGGCGCCTACTACGACTCGCGGGAGAGCGGTGCCGACGCACCGCAGCTCGTGATCACCACCGGTACCAGCACGCCACCGCAGTCGGGTGACCCGGTCCTGGTCGGTGCCGGCGACATCGCCAACTCCGGCTCCGGCGACAGCGCGACCGCGGCCCTGCTGGACAACATCGCCGGCACGGTCTTCACCACCGGCGACAACGTCTACAACAGCGGCACGGCCAGCGAGTTCTCCAGTCACTACGCCCCCACCTGGGGCCGGCACAAGGCGCGCACCCGACCGTCGCCGGGTAACCACGACTACAACACCTCGGGCGCGACCGGCTACTACAACTACTTCGGCTCGGTGGCCGGCCCGAGCGGTCGCGGCTACTACTCCTACGACCTCGGCAACTGGCACGTCGTGTCGCTGAACTCGAACATCAGCATGTCCGCCGGGTCGACGCAGGAGCAGTGGCTGCGGGCGGACCTGGCGGCCAGCACGAAGCCGTGCACCCTGGCCTACTGGCACCACCCGCTGTTCACGTCCAGCTCCGACCACTCCCCGTCGACCGGGACGCGCCCGCTCTACCAGGCGCTCTACGACTACAACGCCGACGTCGTGGTGTGGGGTCACAACCACGTGTACGAGCGGTTCGGTCCGATGAACCCCTCCGGCGGCTATGACGCGAGCCGCGGTCTGCGCAGCTTCGTCGCCGGCATGGGCGGGGCCAGCCACTACAGCTTCGGCACCATCCAGCCCAACAGCGAGGCGCGCAACAGCAGCGCGTACGGGGTGCTCAAGTTCACCTTGCACAGCAACAGCTACGACTGGCAGTTCGTACCGGTCGCGGGGCAGTCCTACACCGACAGCGGAACCGGCGGCTGCCACTAGGCCCTGTGTCGGCCGTCCGAACCGGCCACCCCGGAATCTCGGACGGAGTCTCCCGGTGCCGGCCATCCGCCGGCACCGGGAGACCGTGGCAGAGACCGGAGCGCGCGTTCCCGCTTGACCGGCGAGCGGCCTCAGCTCGTGGACAGTTGGGTGGCGGCGTTCACCACCTGGTCGATCAGTCCGTAGTCCCGGGCCTCCTCAGCGGTGAACCAGCGGTCCCGGTCCCAGTCCTGCTGTATCTCGGCCAGGGTTCGGCCGCTGTGCTGGGCGATCAACTCTTGCATCGTCCGCTTGACGTGCAGCATGTTCTCCGCCTGGATGGTGATGTCGGAGGCGGTGCCGCCCATGCCGCCGGAGGGCTGGTGCATCAGAATCCGGGTGTGCGGCAGCGCGTACCGCTTGCCGGCCGTTCCGGCGCAGAGGAGGAACTGGCCCATCGAGCCGGCGAGCCCCATGGCCAGGGTCGCCACGTCGTTGCGTACGAAGCGCATCGTGTCGTAGACCGCCATTCCGGCGCTCACCGAGCCGCCGGGCGAGTTGATGTAAAGGGTGATGTCCCGCTCCGGATCCTCCGCGGCGAGCAGCAGGATCTGGGCGCAGATCCGGTTGGCGATCTCGTCGTCCACCTCGCTGCCGAGGAAGACGATCCGCTCTCGCAGCAACCGTTCGAACACCTGGTCGCCGAAGGTCCGCTGGCCGTCGTCGAGCATCGTGATCATGGTCAACCTCCACCCGCCGGCGGCGACATTGAACACCCGGGGACCGGCCCCTTGAGCCTGCGGGACGTCGCCGGTGTACGACCAGCGGTTCTGCCGGGGGCAGATCCGCCCACGGCAGAACGACGGGATTCGCCGCCAGCTCCGGTCCTTCTCAGGGCAACTTCCCCGTCAGCCCGATGTCAGGGTGACATAATTATGTCGGTGGGACATCAAGGCTGAGAGACAGTAACTCCTGGTGGCCTTACCCTCGTGACCACCGACGGTGGCTAGACGGTGGCTCGGACGGTGGCCGTCCGCCGGGCGGCCGGCCGACGTGCCCTGGACCGGTGCAGCGGGCCGCCGGACGATCGGCCGGGCGAGGTGCGACGACGGAGCAGCGGTCCCCGGGCGACGAGATGGATCGGACCGACCCGGTCGGCGAAGGCGACGACCCGAAGGCCGCCGGTCAGCCCGCCGCCGGTCAGCCCGCCGCCGGTCGGGCCGGCGGCGCCGAGCGGCCCGACCGAGGGGACCCAGCCCCCGTGGAGTCCGTTGCCGTCCAGCCCTGCGGTCAGGTCCGAGCCGGAGCCGAAGCCGACGGCGTTGAGCCGGGCGACGGTCTGGGCCGATCCGTCCGTACCGCGGTCCGCGGCAGCGGTCGGCGGATCGCCGCGCCGGGTGGCCGGGACACCACCGGTCCGGACCTGAGCGGCCGGGCCGGTGGCAGGCAGCCGGCGTTCGACCCGCCGAAGCTCGTCGCGAACCTCCTCCAGCAGGTCCGAGAGATGCAGGCCGAGCGCCCGGCAGATCGCCGCGAGAACCTCGGAGGACGCCTCCTTGCGCCCACGCTCTACCTCGGACAGGTAGGGCACGGATACCCCGGCGGCCTGGGCGACCTCCCGCAGCGTGCGGCCCTGGTGCTGGCGCTCGCGGCGCAGTACCGCGCCGATCACCCGTCTCAGCAACGACATACGGGCCTCACTCTCGCCGCTCCTGCGCTGACCGTCCCATCATGCCCGTCCGCCGCCCCGTTCGCCGTACCGTGCCGTGGAAACGCCACCCCGCCGTGCGGTTCCCGGATCAGCGGCTATGTTGTGGACGTGCAGGCGACCGACGCGGGGCAGGCCCCCCGGTGATTCACTTTCCCGCGCAGCGGCGAGGCCCGCTCAGCGCGTTGAGTCTGCGGCTGGCCGCCGCCATCGGGTTGGTGCTCGCCGTGGTGGCCGTGGTGTACCTCGAACGGGAGCAGTACCACGACAACAACGGGGACGGCCTGACGCTGCTGGACTGCTTCTACTATGCGGTGGTCTCGCTGTCGACCACCGGTTACGGCGACATCGTGCCGATGACCCAGCAGGCCCGGCTGGTCAACATCGTGTTCGTCACCCCAGCTCGGGTGCTGTTCCTGATCATCCTGGTCGGTACCACTCTCGAGGTCCTGACCGAGCAGTACCGGACCGGCCGTCGCCTGCACCGGTGGGAGAGAAAAGTGAAGGACCACGTCATCATCTGCGGCTACGGCACCAAGGGGCGTAGCGCGATCTCGGCGTTGCTGGAGAACGGGCTGGACAAATCCCGGATCGTGGTGGTGGAACGCGCCGGTCCGGCCTTGCGTCAGGCCACCTCGAACGGGCTGGTCGCCATCGAAGGTTCGGCGACCCGATCCTCCGTGCTCAACCAGGCCTACGTCCGGACCGCCAAGGCGGTGATCATCGCGACCGACAGCGACGACGCGTCGGTGCTGGTGGCGCTGACCGTACGTCAGCTCACCGCCGGTCAGGTCCGGATCATCGCTGCGGCCCGGGAGGCGGAGAACGCCCCACTGCTCAAGCAGAGCGGTGCGCACCACGTGATCGTGTCCTCGGCGACCGCGGGGCGGCTGTTGGGCCTTTCGACGTCGGCTCCGCCGCTGATCGACGTGGTGGAGGATCTGCTCACCCCGGGCCAGGGCATGGCGCTGGCTATGCGCTCTGCGGAACGTGACGAGGTCGGCAGGTCGCCCCGGGAACTGGACACGCTGGTCATCGCGCTGGTCCGGCGGGGAAAGGTGGTCACCCTGGCGGACCGGGCCGGTGCGGTCATCGAGACCGGGGACATGCTGGTGCACGTCCGCGACGACCGCCCGAGCGCGAACACCCTGCCCTGAGCGACGGTCAGCAACCACCGGGTCCGGAAGGTGGACCGGGCCGTCCCCGAGGCAACGGCCCGGTCGTCCCGATGGTCACGGCCCGGGTCAGCCGACGATGGTCCAGGTGTCGCCGCTGCCCAAGAGCCCGGCCAACTGATGCTCCGGGGTCTCGGTGACGGTGGCCCGGGCGTCGGACAGCTGCCCCTGCACCACGCTGTCGTACGACGGCCGGCGCACCGACCGGAACACGCCGATCGGGGTGTTCCGCAGGTCGAAGCCGGGCAGCCGGGACAGCGCGAAAGCGTACGCCGGGTCGTCGACCGTGGCGTCGTGTACGACGATCTCCTCCGCCGGGGTCGACGCGGTCTCGCGTACCTCCAGGCCGAACCCGCCGGGCGGGTGTACGACGCAGAACTGCCCGTCCTTGCCGAAGGTGATCGGTTGGCCGTGCTCCAGGCGGATCAGGTAGTCGTCACGGGTGCTCGGATCCTTGAGCTGCTCGAACGCCCCGTCGTTGAAGATGTTGCAGTTCTGGTAGATCTCCACGAAGGCGGAGCCGGAGTGTCCGGCGGCGGCGCGCAGCACCGACTGGAGGTGCTTACGGTCGGAGTCGATGGTCCGGCCGACGAAGGTCGCCTCCGCGCCGAGCGCCAACGACAGCGGGTTGAACGGCGCGTCGGCCGAACCGACCGGCGTCGACTTCGTGATCTTGCCGACCTCGGAGGTGGGGGAGTACTGCCCCTTGGTCAGCCCGTAGATCCGGTTGTTGAACAGCAGGATCTTGAGGTTGACGTTGCGGCGCAGCGCGTGGATCAGGTGGTTGCCGCCGATGGAGAGGGCATCGCCGTCACCGGTCACCACCCACACCGACAGGTCCGGCCGGGAGACCGACAGGCCCGTGGCGATCGCCGGAGCCCGCCCGTGGATCGAGTGCAACCCGTAGGTGTTCATGTAGTACGGGAAGCGCGACGAGCAGCCGATCCCGGAGACGAAGACGATGTTCTCCCGGGGGATGTTCAGCTCCGGCATGAACTGCTGGACGGCGGCGAGGATCGCGTAGTCGCCACAGCCGGGGCACCAGCGCACCTCCTGGTCGGACTTGAAGTCCTTGGCGGTGAGCTTGAGGGCGGAGGGCTCAGACATTTTTCAGGACCTCTTCCAGCATCGTCTCCAGCTCGGCGGCGGTGAACGGCAGGCCGCGGACCTGGTTGTAGCCGATGGCGTCGATCAGGTAGCGACCCCGGATCACGTGCGCGAGCTGGCCGAGATTCATCTCGGGGATGACCACGCGGTCGTAGGAGCGCAGCACCGCACCGAGGTTGGCCGGCATCGGGGCCAGGTGCCGCAGGTGTGCCTGCGCGACCGGCAGGCCGCGCTGGCGCAGGGCGCGGCAGGCAGCGCCGATCGGGCCGTACGTCGAGCCCCAGCCGAGCACCAGCACCCGGGCGTCGCCGTCCGGGTCCTCCACCTCCACGTCCGGCACCGGAATGGTCTCGATCCGGGCCGCCCGGGTCCGCACCATGTAGTCGTGGTTCGCCGGGTCGTACGAGATGTCGCCGGTCTTGTCGGCCTTCTCCAGCCCGCCGATGCGGTGTTCGAGACCCGGGGTGCCCGGCACGGCCCACGGTCGGGCCAGGGTCTGCGGGTCTCGCAGGTAGGGCAGGAAGGTCGTGCCGTCCTCGCCATTGGGCGCGGTGGCGAACTCGACCCGCAGGTCCGGCAGGGACTCGACCTCGGGCAGCAGCCACGGCTCGGACCCGTTGGCGACGTAGTTGTCCGACAGCAGGATGACCGGGGTGCGGTAGGTCAGCGCGATCCGCGCCGCCTCCAGGGCCGCGTGGAAGCAGTCGGACGGGGACTTGGGCGCGATCACCGCCACCGGTGCCTCGCCGTGCCGGCCGAACAGCGCCATGTTCAGGTCGGCCTGTTCGGTCTTGGTCGGCATGCCGGTCGACGGCCCGGCCCGCTGCACATCCACGATCACCAGCGGCAGCTCCAACGCCACCGCGAGGGAGATGGTCTCGCCCTTGAGCGCCACACCCGGGCCACTGGTGGTGGTCACCCCGAGCGCGCCGCCGTACGAGGCACCCAGCGCCGCACCGACCGCGGCGATCTCGTCCTCGGCCTGCATGGTGGTGACGCCGAACCGCTTGTGCTTGCTCAGCTCGTGCAGGATGTCCGAGGCCGGTGTGATCGGGTACGCGCCCAGGAAGACCGGCAGGCCGGAGCGGACGCCCGCGGCGACCAGGCCGAGCGACAGCGCGGCGTTACCGGTGATGTTGCGGTAGGTCCCCGGCGGCATCTTGGCCGGTTTGACCTCGTAGCGGACCGCGAAGTCCTCGGTGGTCTCGCCGAAGTTCCAGCCGGCCTTGAACGCGGCCACGTTCGCCGCGACCAGCTCGGGCCGCTTGGCGAACTTGCGCTCCAGGAACCGCAGGGTCGACTCGTACGGCCGGGAGTACATCCAGCTGAGCAGGCCGAGGGCGAACATGTTCTTGGCCCGTTCGGCGTCCTTCTTGGACACGTCCGACTCGGCCAGCGCGCCGATCGTCATCGAGGTCAGCGCGACCGGATGCACCGCGTACCCGGCGAGGGTGTCGTCGTCGAGGGGGCTGCTCGCGTAGCCGACCTTGGCCAGGTTGCGCCGGGTGAACTCGTCGGTGTTGACGATGATGTCGGCGCCTCGGGGCAGGTCGGCGAGATTCGCCTTGAGAGCCGCCGGGTTCATCGCGACCAGGACGTTCGGTGCGTCACCCGGAGTGAGGATGTCGTAGTCGGCGAAGTGCACCTGGAAGCTCGACACACCCGGCAGGGTCCCGGCGGGAGCCCGGATCTCGGCGGGGAAGTTGGGCAGCGTGGAGATGTCGTTGCCCAGTTGCGCCGTCTCCGAGGTGAACCGGTCGCCGGTCAACTGCATGCCGTCGCCGGAGTCGCCGGCGAACCGGATGACCACCCGTTCGAGCTGGCGGATCTGCTTGCTCACGGCCGCACCTCGCTTCGTAGCGCGCGGTGGCGCGGCCGGCTGAACTGGATGGTGACCTCGCCTTGCCCGGCCACGAGACCTCCTTGACGCGCCGCTGCACCGGCCGTCCGTCACCGTCCGGCCCGCCTGTCCCTACTCACCGAGAGCCTACGTCGGATCGAGGGCGCGCCCTGCCCGGAGGTCCGCCGACTGGATTGAAATCCGAGGGTTTATGTGGTTACTTGCGGTGTTTCGTCGGGGCCGCCGTAATCCAAATCACCGCACGTCCCAGCCAGGTCGGTCCTGCGCCCGGGCCGGTCGTCGGGCTCGGAACCAGATCCCGCTGTCCGATTTCGGCACGCTGCCGAGCGGGTCGTTCGCCTCGGTCCGGGGTGCCGCAGCGGTGGTCTCCTCGCCGGCGGTCCCCGATGCGCTGGCCCAGTGCCGCAACCGCACCGCGACCAGCCCGAAGGTGAGGAGCATCAGCAGCGCCGACACCGTGATCAGTAGCACTGCCGTGCGTTGCCTCGACGTCGGTTCCTCGGTGTCATCCGGTGCCGCCCCGGCCGGGCGCAGACTCGCCGGCACGGGCGGCGGCACCACCGCGAGCTGCTCGGGTGACGCCGCGGTGATCCGGAAGCTGAGCCGCATCCGCCGGTCGGCGCCGTGGCGCGGGTCGAGCCGGCCGATCACCGCTCCGGCCAGCGGTGCGCTGCGCAGCGCCTGCGGCGTCGCCGTCACCGACAACCTGACTTCCTCGGTACGTCCCGACCGGATGGTGCCGAGCTCGCAGCGGGTACGCGTCGCCGCCGCGACGCAGCCGGCAGGTGGCGTCACCACCGTGACCCCGGCGGGCAGCAGCACGTCGACCCGGCCGCTGGCGTCGGCCCGACCGGTGTTGCCGAGCCGGACGAGGAATCCTTCGCTGGCACCGTCGGCGTCGAAGGCGACCTGACCGGCCGACATGGTGATCCCAGGCGCCGGTGGGCCGGGCGGGAACAGCACGGCGAAGCCCTCGTCGTCACTCGCGGTGCCGGCTGCGCCGGTGGCCGTCACCCGTACCGAGCCGGCCAGCGGCATGTTGCGCCAGGCATCGCCGTCGACCCGGATCCGCAGCCGGGTGCTGAACTGCGCGCCGGGCGCCGTGGTCCACTGCCCACAGCGGTACTCCCGGTCACCGGCGGTGGCGCAGCCGTCCGTGCCGCCGTCGGAGAGCCCGGCCGGCAGGGTGTAGGCGAGGCGGACACCGGCGCTCGCGCTGCTGGTGTTGGTGACGGTGACGTTCAGGGTGGCCACCGTGCTGGCCGCATTCCAGTAACCGGAGGGCAGGGTGATGTCGCCGGTGGTGACCGCCACGCCGGCCGACACGGGCGGGGCGACGGTGGGCGCGGGCGGCCGGGTCGACGGGGAGTGGGTGGGTCGGGGCGGTGCCACGGTCGCGGCCGGCGGAGCGCTGCTCGGGACCGGTCCGCCGGTGGTGACACCCGGTGTGGGCGTCGTCGACGGCGCGGCGGGCGTACTCGTCTCGACCGGCGGCTCGACCGTCGGTGGCGGCGACGTCGGCTCGGGCTCGTCGGTCGGCTCGGTCTCTGGACCGTACGGCCCCGGCTCGGTTGCCCGACTCGGCAACGCCACGGCCGCCACCGCACCCGCCGCGCCGGCTCCGGCACCGAGCAGCAGGCCGAGGGCGCAGGCGGACGCGAGCGTACGACGCCAGGCGCGTCGTCCGGGCAGCCGTCCCATTGATCCTCCGGTGCTGGTGGTGGTCCCATGGTGGTCGGAAGTTGCCCTGAGACACTAGTCCCAGTTGAAAAGAAGTTCGCGACGCGGCCATGGTCTGCCAGCGGACGGTAGGCTGACCGACCGTGACCGGTTACCTGGGCTCGTACGCGACGCTCGGGCTGTTGCTGCTCGCCGGCGTGCTCTTCCTCGTCGTCGCGTTCACCGCCAACCGGGTGCTGCGCCCCGCCCGCCCGGCCGATCCGCCCGGCAAACGCGCCAGCTACGAGTGCGGCCTCGACCCGGTGGGCGGCGACTGGGCACAGATGCAGATCCGCTACTACGTCTACGCGTACCTCTACGTGTTGTTCGCCGTCGAGGCGGTGTTCCTCTTCCCCTGGGCGGTGGTCTTCGACCGGCCCGGGTTCGGAATGGTCACCGTGGTGGAGATGGCGATCTTCGTGGGTGTCCTCGCGCTCGGCCTGCTCTACGCGTGGCGGCGCAACATCCTCCGCTGGACCTGACCCGCGGCTGGACCGCTCAGGCGAGGCCGCGGCGGCTGAGTGTGGGTGGCCGATCGCCCCGGACGGCCGTGACCATGTCCAGCACCCGGCGGGTGGGCCGGACCTGATGGGCGCGGAAGACCCGGGCGCCCAACCACGCGGAGACCGCCGTCGCGGCGAGCGTTCCCTCCAACCGCTCGGTGACCGGCAGGTCCAGCGTCTCGCCGATGAAGTCCTTGTTCGACAGGGCCACCAGCACCGGCCAACCGGTCGCGGCCAGCTCGCCCAACCGCCGGGTGATCTCCAGGGAGTGGCGGGTGTTCTTGCCGAAGTCGTGCGCCGGGTCGACGAGTATTCCGTCGGGGCGTACGCCCAGGGAGACCGCGCGTTCGGCGAGCCCGGTCACCGTCGCGACCACGTCCGCCACCACGTCGTCGAAGGCCGCGCGGTGTGGTCTGGTGCGTGGGCTGAGTCCGCCCGCATGTGAGCAGACCAGCCCGACCCCGGTCTGCGCCGCCACCCGGGCCAGCGCCGGGTCCGCCCCCGACCAGGTGTCGTTGAGCAGGTCCGCGCCGGCCGCCACGGCCTGCACCGCGACCTCGGCCCGCCAGGTGTCGATCGAGATGACGACCTCCGGGAAGGCGGCCCGTACGGCGGCTATGGTGCCCACCGTCCGACGGATCTCCTCGGCGACATCCACCTCGGTACCCGGCCCGGCCTTCACCCCGCCGATGTCGACGATGTCCGCGCCCTCGTCCACCGCCTTTTCCACCGCCCGTAGCGCGCTGGCGGCCTGGAAGGTCGAGCCCCGGTCGAAGAACGAGTCCGGGGTGCGGTTGACGATCGCCATCACCACCAGATCTTCGGGACCGAACCGCCGAGCCCCGAGCCGCAGCACCCCGGCCACGTCACCTCCCACATCGCCACCCGCCACCCGCCACCCGCCACCCGCCACCGACGATCATGCCGCCGCCACACTGACGCTATCCGGTTGCCGGCTCGCGGTACGCCGCGCCGGGTGGGGTCGCCCCTTTCCCCTCGGCGTGCCACGATCAGTGCATGGGTCAGCTTCTGCTCCTGCTGGTCGTGGCGGTCACCGTCGCGGCGGTCGTGTTCGGCGTGACGGTGCTGGTCAGTGGTCGGGATCCCGGCCTGGCCCCGGCCGAGCCGGACGGACGGGCGATACCGCTGCCCGGCGATCGTCCGCTGCGCGAGTCGGACGTCGGCGAGGTGCGCTTCGACACCGCGTTGCGTGGGTATCGGATGACCCAGGTCGATCAGGCGATGCGCCGGGCGGCGTACGACATCGGCTACAAGGCCGAGCTGATCGGGGTGCTGGAGGCGGAGGTGACGGCGTTGCGGGACGGACGGATCGGCGACGCCGACGCGCTCCGGCAGTCCCGCGAGCAGGCGGCCAAGCCGACCGAGGCGGGGCCCTCGCCCTCGGACCCCACGGCGGCTGAAGGATCGACGATCGAGCTTTCGGTGGCGCCGGCGGTGGCCGAGACCGGTGACCGGCCGGGCTCGGGTCCGCAGACCACCCCGACGGAGCCGGTCGACGCCGCCGCCCCCTCCGCCGCTGCTGAGTCCGATGACAAGCCGGCTGACAGTGGGGCGCCGGGATCCGCGCCGCGCGGTCCGGTGGTCCGTTCGGAGCCGGCGTGAGCGGCTCGGACGGCGCTGACGATCTTCGAGAGGCGGCCCAACCGGGTGCCGGTGAGGTCACCGCCACGGTGATCGTGAACGCGCCGGCCGAGAAGGTCTTCGCCGCCCTGCTGGCCTGGGAACGGCAGTCCGAGTGGATCCCGTTCACCACCGTCCGGGTGGTGGAGGGCGACGGCGGTGAGGGAAGCCTGGTCGAGGCGGTCACCTCGCTCGGCCCGGCGGTGCTGCGGGACAAGATGCGGGTGGTCCGGGTGGACGCGCCGTACGAGATCGGCGTGGTGCACTGCGGCACGCTGCTGCGCGGCCCCGGGGTGCTGCGGTGCACCCCGCTGGAGAGCGGGCGCAGTCAGGTGGTCTGGCACGAGTGGTTCCACCTGCCGGGCGGGTCGACCGGGCGGGTGGCCTGGCCGGTGCTCTGGCCCGGCTCCAAGTTCAGCCTCACGCAGGCGCTGCGACGCTTCGCCCGACAGGTCGAGCAGGGCCGCCTGCCCTGACGGCCGGTACGCCGCGCGGCGGCACCGGCTGTGTCGGAGGCGGAAACTAGCCTTGACGCCGTGACTGAACTGGTGATCGGTGCCGACGGGCTGCCCCGGTGCGGGTGGGGGGCCAGCACACCCGACTACGCGGTCTACCACGACACCGAGTGGGGCCGCCCGCTGCACGGTGACGACGCCCTCTACGAGCGGATGACGCTGGAGGCGTTCCAGTCGGGTCTGTCCTGGCTGACCATCCTGCGCAAGCGGCCGGCCTTCCGGGCGGCCTTCGCCGGGTTCCGGATCGACACGGTGGCCGGCTACGGCGAGGCCGACGTGGCCAGACTGCTCGCCGACGTCGGCATCGTCCGTAACCGGGCCAAAATCGAAGCTGCCATCGCGAACGCCCGCGCCGCACAGGCGCTTCCGGAAGGGCTCTCCGTGCTGCTCTGGTCCTTCGCCCCGCCACCCGGTCGGACCCGACCGGCCGCCGCGGCCGCCGTGCCCGCGCTGACCGACGCCTCCACGGCCATGGCCAAGGCGCTCAAGAAACGGGGCTTCCGGTTCGTCGGCCCGACCACGGCGTACGCGCTGATGCAGGCCACCGGGATGGTCGACGACCATCTGACCGGCTGCCACGTCGTGACGTCCGCGACGGGCGTGATGGGATGAGGGCATGACGACCGACACCGCACACCGGGTGAACGGGGCGAGCCAGGCGGACGGCACGGGCACCTGGGCTGTGCTCCTGCCCGCCGGACGGTACGACGCCGAACGGCTCGTCCACCACGACACGCTGGAGTTGACCGGGCTGGGCGCCAGCAGCCTGCCCCGCCCCGGTGATCAGGTCGCGGTGCTGGCCGACGAGCCGCCGCGACTGGTCGCGGTGGGCCGGGTGGCCGGCCCGGCGGCCCGACGTCCGGAGGACCCGGACGACCCGCAGTCCGACCGGGCACCCGACACCCTGGTGGTCGCGTACACCCGGCGGGCCTTCGACGAGCCGGTGCCGGCCGACCCGCTGGTGCTCGGCGGGCCGGTCACGGCGCTCGACGCGGCGACGTTCCGCGAACTGGTCGACCGGCTGGGTCCGGCACCGCAGCGCCGCACCTGGCTGGTCAGCCTGGATCTGCCGATCGAAGCCGACTCGCCGGCGGAGGCGGTCCGGCTGTTCTGGGCGTACGTGCAGGAGCTCGGCCCCCGGGAACTGCCCGCTTTCGTCTCACCCTCCGGCGACGAACTGGCCATGCAGGCGTTCGTGCTCGGCGCGGCGGCGAACCAGGACCCGGAAGAGGACGACTGACCGACCCGGACTCGGCCGCGGGTCAGTGGGCCGGCGGCGAATCGACCGGCCGGGGGGGGGCGACTCAACGGCCCTCGAAGACCGGCTTCTGCTTGCCGACGAAGGCCATGGTGGCGGCCCGGTGGTCCGTGGTCGCACCGCAGATGGCTTGCGCCTGCGCCTCGGCGGTCAGCGCGTCGGCCAGGGTGCCGGTTTCGGCGACGGCGAGCTGACGTTTGATCGCCCCGTAGGCCACGGTCGGTCCGGCGGCGAGCCGGGCGGCCACTTCCTGTGCGGTGGGCAGCACCTGCTCGTCGTCGTCCGTCATTCGGTTCAGCAGCCCCAGGCGGCAGGCCTCCTCGGCGCGTACCGGCTCGGCCAGCATCAGCAGCTCGACGGCCTTGGCGTGGCCGACGAGCCGGGGCAGCGTCCACGAGGCGCCGGTGTCGGCGGCCAGCCCGACCTTGGCGAACGCCATCAGGAAGCTGGTGGACGGGCCGCCGATGCGGATGTCGGCCAGGAAGGCCAGGGAGGCACCCGCTCCGGCGGCCATGCCCCGGACGGCGGCCACCACCGGCTTCGGCAGGTTGGCCAGCCGGGCGGCGATCGGGTTGTAGTGCGCCCGGACGGTGTCCAGCGGGTTGCCGTCTCCCGCCTGGAGGGTGTTGACGTGCTCGCGCAGATCCTGGCCGGCGCAGAACGATCCGCCCGCCCCGGCCAGCACCACCGCCCGGCAGCCACGGTCGGACTCCAACTCGGCGAGGGTGTCCCGCAGCGCCTCCTTGAGCGCCACGTCGAGCGAGTTCATCGCCGTCGGGCGGTTCAGGGTGAGGGTGACGACGGCGTCGGTGCGGTCGACGAGCAGCGGCTCGGTCACGTCTGGCGACCCTTCTGTCGGACTGTCCGGTGTCCACCGTCGAGACACTGCTCGACGTACCGGTCGGCGGACGGCCGGAGCCGGGCCGCGTGGCGGTCGAAGAAGCTGGCCGCGGCGATGCCGGGCCAGCGTTCGGGCAGCAGCGCCGGGGGCAGCTGCGGATCCCGGAACAGGAACGTACGCCATGCGTGCACCAGCCGGAATCGGGCCGCGTACGCCTCCTCGTCGCCGCTGCGGGCCGTGACGCCGGTCAGCAGCGTCCGCTGCTCGGCGGCGAACTCCTCGTACGCCCGGCCGATCTCGGCGAGGTCCCAGGCCCGGCGGACCAGACCCATCGCGCCCGGCGTGCCGGCGGCGTGCGCGGCGCTGAACCGCTCGAAGCGTACGCCCGCCTCACTGAGCAGCAGGTCGACGTCCTCGGCCGGACGGGTGGCCACCCAGGTCTGTTCGTCCAGGGTGCCGTAGCCGAGGTACCGCAGGTTGGCGGCGAGTCGCTGGCGGTCCCGCCGTGCGCTCGGCGCGTCCAGCACCAGCAGGTCGAAACGCCCGTCCCAGGTGACCCGACCGGTGCGGTAAATCCGAGAGGCGGCCTCGTCCAGTCGTCGGGCCGCCTTCGGTGTGATCGAATATCCGGGGCCGGACGCCAGTCTCGTCGGTTCGAGCCAGCCCTGGCGCACCATTCGGGAGACCGCCGTCCGTACGGCAGGGGGCGCGATCCCGAGCGGCGCCAGCAGCTTGACCAGCGCGGCAACGGGTGCGCGACCACCCCGCGGCCGGAGGTGGTCGCCGTACAGGTCGAAGAGTGCCGACCGTGCCTGCATGACCGCACATTGTGACAGGCCATCTAAGGATAAGCTAGATGCTGTTACATCAATGCTGCCTCGGTTTGGGTCCGGCGGTGTTCATCAGGGAAAATCATCGGTCGACACCCACGTGCAAGTTGCGGGTGGTCATGGCGAAGTGGCTGTGGGGCAACCCACCGACCCTGGTGTAGGTCTGAGGGGAGACAACATGGCGGCGATGAAGCCGCGGACGGGCGACGGTCCGCTGGAAGTCACCAAGGAGGGCCGGGGCATCGTCATGCGGGTCCCGCTGGAGGGTGGTGGCCGGCTCGTCGTCGAGATGACTCCCGACGAGGCGACTGCCCTCGGTGACGCGCTGAAGGCGGCCGCCGGCTGAGTGAGGCCGGCGCGTCGGCGACGCTCGCCGCCGCGGACAGTTCGTCTGGTTCCTGGGCTCTGAGCCACCGGTTTCACCGGTGGCTCAGAGCCGTCACACCTTCGCGCGGGTCGATCGACCGCGCGTCCGTCTCCAGGAGGTACGGCTCCGCGTGCTCGTCATCCGTCTGACCGCCGAGCCGGAACAGCTCGACACCCTGGTCCTGCCCGTGCGGCCCGGTGTCGCCGACCACGCGCCGGCCGAGCCGATGTCGACCGGAGTGGCCCCACCCGACGGGGTCGCCGACGAGGTCGCCGCGCTGATCCCGGTGGCGCGGTTCCGCGGCCGGGCCGGTGAGGTGCACACGCAGCTGCGGCTCGGAGGCACTCCCCGCCGGCTGCTGCTGCTCGGTATCGGCACCGCGGACGAGGCGGCCTGGCGGGCAGGCGGTGCGGCGCTGGCCCGCGCAGCCATAGATGAGACTCATGTCACACTCGCCCTGCCGGTCGGGGTGGCCCCCGAAGCGGTGCGCGGGCTGGTCGAGGGACTGCTGCTGGGGTCGTACCGGTTCCGGCTGGGTGCGGACACCGACGCCCCCACGCTGACCGGCGTCGACCTGGCGGTCACCAACCCCGAGGCGTACGAGCAGGCCGTCACCGTGGCGCGGACCACCGCCCGGATGACCCGACTGGCCCGGGACCTCACCAACATGCCCTCCTCGGTGAAGAACCCGCAGTGGTTCGCCGAGCAGGTCACCGAGGCCGTGGCCGACCTGCCCGGGCTCACGCTCCGGGTACGCGAGCCGGAGCAGTTGGCCGCCGAGGGCTTCGGCGGCATCCTCGCCGTCGGTGGCGGATCGACCAGCGGCCCACGCCTGGTCGAGCTGGACTGGCACCCCGCGGACGCCCGCACCCACGTGGTCCTGGTGGGCAAGGGCATCACCTTCGACACCGGTGGCATCTCGATCAAGCCCGTGCCGGCGATGAAGCTGATGCGCAAGGACATGGCCGGTGCCGCCGCCGTCGTGGCGGCCACCCTCGGTGCCGCTGCGCTGGGCCTGCCGGTCCGGGTGACCACACTCGCTCCGCTGGCCGAGAACATGGTCAGCGGGGCCGCGTTCCGGCCCGGCGACGTCATCCGGCACTACGGCGGCTTGACCAGCGAGACGACGAACTCCGACGCGGAGGGCCGGTTGGTCCTCGCCGACGCGCTGGCGTACGCCGTGCAGGAACTCAAGCCCGACCTGCTGGTCGATCTGGCCACCCTGACCGGTGCCAACGCGGTGGCGTTGGGCACCCGTACCGGCGCCCTCTACAGCGACAACGACCAGCTCGCCGGGGAACTGCTGGCGGCGATCAGCGAGGCGGGCGAGTCGGCCTGGCGGATGCCGCTGCCCAACGACTACGTCGAGCACCTCGGCAGCGACCTGGCCGACCTGCACAGCGCGCCGACACAGGGTGCCAGTTCCGTGCTGGCCGCCCTCTACCTGCGGGAGTTCACCGGCGAACTGTGCGACCGGTGGCTCCACATCGACATGTCCGCACCCTCCTGGTGCGAACGCGCCGACGCGGAGTTGACCCGGGGCGCGACCGGCTGGGGCGTACGCGGGCTGCTGCGCTGGTTGGCGGCGCTGGACTGACCGGTGCCCACGGCGGGGCCGGCTGGTGCCGTTGTCGGCCGCTGGGTACGGCTGCCGACCCGCCCGCAGGCCGGTCGCGTCGGCTCAGCAGCGCACCGCGGCCAGCAGCCCGTTGCCGACCGGCAGCAGCGCCGGAATCCAGTGCTCCGACTCGCGGATGGCCTTCACCGTCTCGCGGACGGTGACGGTCTGCTGGTCGCGGGCGGCCGGGTCGCCGATCCGACCGTCGGCCAGCGCACCGTTGAGAACCAGTACTCCGCCCGGCCGCAGCAGCCGCAGCGCGGCGTCCACGCAGGCGTTGAAGGCGGTCACCTCGGCGTCGACGAAGACGAGGTCGTACGCACCGTCGGCGAGCCGAGGCAGGACGTCCAGCGCCCGGCCGGTGATGATCCGGGTCCGGCCGGCGACGAAACCGGCCTCGGCGAAGATCCGTCGGGCGATCCGCTGATGCTCCACCTCCACGTCGATGGTGGTGAGCACCCCGTCGGCCCGCATACCGCGCAGCAGCCAGACGCCGCTGACGCCGGTGCCGGTGCCGATCTCGACCACCGCGCGGGCGTTGCCGGCGGCGGCGAGCAGGCGCAACGCGGCACCCGCGCCCGCGGTGACCGCGTTCAGGCCGACCTCGCGGGCGAGGCTGCGCGCGGTCCGTAGGACGAGGTCCTCGGTGACGTACGACTCGGCGAACTGCAGGGCCGGGTTCGTCGAACTGCCGGAACCGGCGACCGTGGCGATGGGGCACCTCCGGGCGACGAGCGTGATGCGCAGGGCGGTTGGGCACTGTGACTCTAAAGGCGTCCCGTCCTGAGCGCAGCGGGGCATCCACCCGCGGTGACAACCGCTGACCCCGCGCGGCGTATCCGTGCAATCCTGGAAGCGGTGTCCCGTGGCCCGCGCCGGACCGCGGACGCGTGGATGCCGGGGACGGGAGTGGGAGGCACCGAGTGACCGACGGCTGGGACTGGCGCCAGCCCGGCGTGGGTGGAGCACCGGCCGGGCAGCCGGCGGTCGGACATCCGCCGGCCGGTGGGCCGGGGACACCGCAGGACGGCGGCCGTGCCGCGTCGCCGTGGTGGTCCGACGCGCTCGCCGATCCGTGGCGGGATCCGCACGCACCGGCGGCGGTGGTGCTGCCCGCGGCCCCGCAGGCCGGCAGCGAGCCGGAACCGGTCACCGATCCCGACGCGGTCGGCCGGCCGAGGCTCCAGCAGCTCCTGCTCATTCCGCTGGTGACGGCCCTGTTGGCCGGCGCGCTCGGTGGCGCGCTCGGCTACGCTTTCGCGATCCGTGGTGGTGCCGGCGGTGTGGTGCTGGGGGCGGTCCCCGGTGCGGTGCCCACGTTCGCCCAGCGTCCACCGGAGTCGCTGGCCGGGGTCGCCGAGCGCGTACTGCCCAGCGTGGTCACCGTCCGGGTCGCCGGCCTCGGTGGCACCAGCGAGGGTTCGGGCTTCATCGTCAGTGCCGACGGCCACGTGATCACGAACGATCACGTGGTGGCCGGCGGTACCGGGAAGGCGTCGGTCGTCTTCAACGACGGCAGCTCGGCCTCCGCGACCGTGGTCGGGCAGGACGCGGAGTCCGACATCGCGGTGATCAAGGTCTCCCGCACCGGACTGCGTCCGGTCGAGTTCGGCGACTCCGACGCCCTGGCCGTCGGTGACCCGGTGCTGGCGATGGGTTCGCCGCTGTCGCTGGCGAACACGGTCACCGCAGGCATCGTCAGCGCCCTGGACCGGACGATGCATGCCGGGGAGCCGGGCGGCCCGACGCGCTACTACGCCGCGATCCAGACTGACGCCGCGGTCAACCACGGCAACTCGGGCGGCCCGCTGGTGGATGCGGCGGGGCGGGTCATCGGCGTCAATTCCACGATCAAGTCCCTGGTCGCCGAGGGGCAGGAGGCCGGCAACATCGGCCTCGCCTTCGCCATCCCGATCAATCAGGCGAAACGGATCACCCAGGACATCATCGGCACCGGAAAGGCCCGCCGTACGGTGATCGGCGCCCAGGTCGGCGGGCCCGGCTCGGGCACCAACGGCGCCGGCGTACGCCTCGCGACGGTTGAGCCGTCCGGTCCGGCTGCCGGTGCGGGACTGCGCGCCGGTGACGTGATCCTGAAGCTCAACGGCCGGCCGATGACCGAGCCGACCGACCTCATCGCCCTGGTCCGCAAGTACGCACCCGGGTCGGTGGTGACGGTCGAGTACCGCCGGGGTTCGACCCGGCAAAACGCCTCGGTCACCCTCGCCGCGGACGCGAAGTGAACTCTCACCCCCTTCTGGCAGCGGCACCGACGTGCGTACTCTGGCTGCGGTAGCCGGGGGAAGGGGGACCGAGGATGTTCGAGAACCTCAACGTGTGGGAGGTCGGCGCGCTGCTGCTGCTGGCGCTGTTGATCTTCGGCGACCGGCTGCCGGTGGTGATCAGTGACGGGCTGCGGATGGTGCGCAACCTCCGCAACATGGCCCGCAGCGCCACCACCGACCTGAGCAAGGAGCTGGGCACCGACATCCAGCTGGAGGACCTGCACCCCAAGGCGTTCATCCGCAAGCATCTGCTCAGCGAGGAGGACGAGCAGGCGATTCGGAAGCCGCTTCAGGGCGTCTACGACGGCCTGCGAGCGGACGTCACCGGCGTGCACGACGAGCTCAAGGATGTCGCGAACGCAGCCGACCCGCGCCGGCCCGGCCCGACTCCGACGAGCACCGCCAGCCCCGCCCCGGCACCCCGCGCGGTCGGTTACGACGACGTCACCTGACATCCACCGGTTGCCCGCAGCGAACGACCGCGTAGGGCGCTGACCCGACCAGCGCCCGCGCCCCGGCGGCTCAGGTGAGCCTCATGAAACGGGCCGCCGGCACCGGCCTCGGCCGGGCCGAGGTGAACGCCATCCTCAGCGGCGGGCCGGTGCCGGCCCTCGGTGTCAGCGCCCGGCCGGCGTGAGGCCCAGCGGCTTGCCGAGCAGGGACTCGCGGCGCAGCGCGAGCCGGTCGGCAACCTCGCCGAGCGCCTTCGCCGCCGGAGAGTCCGGCTCGGCGAGCACTATCGGGTTGCCCTCGTCGCCCGCCTCCCGGACCCGGGTGTCCAGCGGCACCTGGCCCAGCAGTGGCACCTGCGCGCCGATGGTCTGGGTGAGCGAATCCGCCACCGTCTGACCGCCACCGGTGCCGAAGATCTCCATCCGGGAGCCGTCGGGCAGCTCCAGCCAGGACATGTTCTCGATCACCCCGACCACCCGCTGGTGGGTCTGCAGGGCGATCGCGCCGGCCCGCTCGGCGACCTCCGCGGCGGCGGCCTGGGGGGTGGTGACCACCAGGATCTCGGAGTTCGGCAGCAGCTGGGCCAGGGAGATCGCCACGTCGCCGGTGCCCGGGGGCAGGTCGAGCAGGAGCACGTCGAGGTCGCCCCAGTAGACGTCGGCGAGGAACTGCTGCAACGCGCGGTGCAGCATCGGGCCACGCCAGACCACGGCGGCGTTGCCGGCGGTGAACATCCCGATCGAGATGACCTTCACCCCGTGTGCCTGTGGCGGCATGATCATGTCTTCGACCCGGGTGGGCCGGCCGTCCGCACCGAGCATCCGCGGCACGGAGTGCCCGTAGATGTCCGCGTCCACCACGCCGACGGAGAGGCCCCGGGCGGCCAGCGCGGCGGCCAGGTTGACCGTCACGCTGGACTTGCCGACGCCGCCCTTGCCGCTGGCCACCGCGTACACCCGGGTCCGGGAGCCGGGCTGGGCGAACGGGATCACCGGCTCCTCGCTCGCGCCGCCGCCGCGCAGCTTCGCCTGAAGGCCCTGGCGCTGCTCGGTGCTCATCACACCGAACTCGATCTCGACGCGACTGACCCCGCTCACCGCGCCCACGGCCGCGGTGATGTCCGAACGCAGTTTGTCCTTCAGCGGGCAACCGGCCACGGTCAGTAGCAACTCGACCAAGACCGCGCCGTCCTCGCCGACCTCGGCGGAGCGCACCATGCCGAGTTCGGTGATCGGCCGGCGGATCTCCGGGTCGTTGACGGTGGCCAGGGCGGCCATGACGGCGTCGTTGACGGTGCTGACGGGAGCTGACATGCCCGTAATGCTACGTCGGCAGCGGGCCGCCACCGGTGCCGGTCACAGCGGTGTGATCGAGTCGATCAGCTCTCCGAGCGGTGGGAGGTCGCCCGGTCGTGACGACCGTCACCCGGTTGGTCGCCGTCCACCTCGTCGCGGGGCTCGTCCAACCCGTCACCACCGGTGCGGGCGGCCGGGTCCTCCCGGTGCCGGCGCTCCAGCCGCTGTCGCCGCTGCGCCGCCTCGTCCAGTTCCTCGGCGAGCCGGGTCAGCTCGGAGCGGAGAAAGTCCCGGGTGGCCACCTCGCCCAGCGCGATCCGCAGCGCGGCGATCTCCCGGGCCAGGTACTCCGTGTCGGCCTTCTGCATGGTCGCCCGGCGCCGATCCTCCTCCATCGCCACCCGATCGCGATCGGCCTGGCGGTTCTGGGCCAGCAGGATCAGCGGTGCCGCGTACGACGCCTGGATGGAGAGCACCAGGGTGAGGAAGGTGAAGGTGTACGGGTCGAAACGCATTCCCGCCGGAGCAAGGGTGTTCCAGAAAAACCACGCGCTGATGACCAGCGTCATGTAGACGATGAAGTTCGCCGTGCCCATGCCACGGGCGATGCCCTCGGCCCCGCGTCCGAACGTCTCCTGGTCCACCCGGGGCAGCTTGAATCCCCGAGGCTCCCGTGGCAGGTCCAGCCGCTCCGCGCGCCGCTGCTCAGTCATGGCCACCGTCCGTCGCCGGTGCCGGAACGGTCGAGCCCGACGTGCCGTTCGGTGGGCCGCTCGCCGCCGTGTCCCGGTCTCGCCAGTCCGGTGGCAGCGAGTGATCCAACACGTCGTCGACGGTGACGGCGCCCACCAGCCGGTTGTTCCGGTCGATCACCGGCATGGCCACCAGATCGTAGGTGGCCATCCGACGGGTGATCTCCGGCAGTGGCGTGGTCGGGCGCAGCGGATCGATGTCGTTGACCACCACCCCGCCGAGCAGATCGGCCGGGGGCTCCCGGAGCAGCCGCTGGAAATGCACCATGCCCAGGTAGCGGCCGGTGGGCGTGGCCATCGGCGCCCGAACCACGAACACCTGGGCGGCCACCGCCGGGGAGAGTTGCGGCTCCCTGATCCGTGCGAGAGCCTCCGCCACCGTCGCGTCCGGAGGCAGGATGACCGGTTCGGAGGTCATCACGCTGCCCGCCGTTCCCGGTGTGTACTTGAGCAACTGCCGCACCGAATCGGCCTCGTCCGGCTCCATCAGGTCGAGCAGCACGTCCTGTTCCGGCGGCGGCAACTCACCGAGCAGATCGGCGGCGTCGTCCGGGTCCATCTCCTCCAGGATGTCGGCGGCCCGCTCGCGGTCCAGCGCGGCGAGAATCTCCACCTGGTCGTGTTCGGGCAGCTCGCTGAGCACGTCCGCCAGCCGCTGGTCGTCCAGGGCCGCCGCGACCTCGTTGCGCCGCGCGTCGGGCAGGTCCTGCAGCGCGTTGGCCAGGTCCGCCGGACGCATGTCCTCCAACACGGCGAGCAGATTGGCGGTACCCCGGGTCTCCGCCACCCCACTGAGACCGCGTACCTGATTCCACTCGACCTGGTGCAGGTGGCCCCGGCGAGCCAACCGACCGGTCTGCTCGCGAACCGCCACCCGGGTCAGCGACCACTCGCCACTGCGACTGCACTCCATCGCGACGTCGACCACCGACGCCGCGCGGCCCTCCGGGGCGACCTGGACCCGACGATCCAACAGCTCCTGAAGAACGAGCAGCTCGTTCGGCCGCTTCTCGAACCGGCGCAGGTTCAACGTGCCGCTGCCCAGCACGATGGCGTCGGCGTCGATCGAGGTGATCCGGTTGATGGAGAGGAAGATCCGTCGGCGCATCGGCATCTCGGCGACCAGACCCACGACCTCGGGCGGCCGTTGGCTCGCGCGCAGCCGGGCCACCGCGTCGCGTACCCGGCCGACCTGGTCGCCGTTGGGGTCGAAGACGGCGACTCCGGCAAGTCGGGCGATGTACACCCGGGTCGGCGTGCTCACGGGCACCAGCCTAGGGGGTCGGTCGACGACCCGGCCGGCGATGGTCCAGGGCCGGCACGGGACGGCAGTGGCCCCGGCGTACGCCCTGAGGGCCTAGTGTCTATCAACATGTCGACCTTGGCTTACGAGATCGTGGACGTCTTCACCGACCGTCCGTACGCCGGGAACCCGCTTGCGGTGGTCTTCGGCGCTGACGGGCTGGCGAACGACCAGATGCAGGCTCTGGCACGGGAGTTCAACCTGTCGGAGACGGTCTTCGTGCTGCCCGCCACCCGGGTCGGCGCCACCTACCGGGCCCGGATCTTCACGCCGGTCGACGAGTTGCCGTTCGCCGGCCATCCCAGCCTCGGCGCCGCGGTCACCGCCGCTCGCCGGGACATGTTCCCGACCGGGCAGGTCTACCAGGAATGCGGTGCCGGCGTGCTGCCGATCGAGGTGAGCGGCGATGCCGCCATCCTGACCGGCGGCAGCCCCACCCTCGGGCCCGAGCTGGAGCCGGAGCCGCTGCTGGAGATGGTCGGGCTCGGCGCTGAGGACCATCCCGGTCCAGCGCCCCGGGTCGCCGGCTGCGGCCTGGAGTTCCCCTTCCTGCCGGTACACCCCGACGCCCTCGCCCGGGCACAGGTGAACCCGGTGGCGGCCGGACGATATGGCATCGAGCATGTCAGCGTCTTCTCCTGGAACCCGGCGACCCAAACCGCGCACGCCCGGGTCTTCGTTCCCGGTCTCGGCGTACCCGAGGATCCGGCCACCGGGTCGGCCGCGCTCGGTCTCGGGGTGTGGCTGGTCGCCAGCGGCCTGTTGACCGGCGAGGGACGATCGTCGTACACCGTCCGCCAGGGCGTCGAGATGGGCCGGCCGTCCTCGCTGGCCTGCGCCGTGACTGCAGCCGGCGGTGTGGCGGTGGGCGCGAGCGTCGCAGGTCAGGTGATGCCGGTGGCCCGGGGAGAGATCCTCGTCCCGCCGTTCGTCGGCTGACGGCCGACGCGGACCGGCCCGGATGCGAGAGGATGCCGCGGTGACCGACGAGCGCGAGAACCACCCCCTGGTCGACGAGGCGATGAAGAAGGCCTCGGTGGCCTGGGTCGCGGTGGCGGGCCGCCCGCCACTCGCCCTGTGGTGCGTACCCCTGGAGTCGGCGCTGTTCGTGGTCAGCGGCCCCGGCGAGCAGGCCGCGCCCGGGTTGGCCGAGGCCGACGAGGCCCAGGTGACCCTGCGCGGTGACCACGGGGGCCGGATCGTCACCTGGTCGGCGCAGGTCAGCCGGCTGTCACCCGGCACCGAGCAGTGGGACACGCTCGCCCCGCTGGTGGGGGCCAAGCGGCTGAACGCGCCGGGACCGACCACCGAACTCGTCGCCCGCTGGGCCGCCGACGACTGCGCCCTGGTGCGGCTCGCGCCGACCGGCCAGCCGACGCACGGTGGCGAGCTGCCGGCCGGATCGCTGGCCGAGCCGCCCCGGCCGACGCCGGCTGTCCGGGCCACCCGTCGGCCGTTCCGGCTGCACCGTGTCCGGCGTCGCTGACCCGTCTTCGGCCGAGGCGACGCCGGCCCGGGGCACGTGCGTGGTTACGCCGGTGCGCCGGAAAGTGGCGGCCCGGTGACGTGTGAAGATTGCACCTCGTGGCACCCGTACCTCCCCGTCCGCCGCTCGACCTGGTGACCGGCGCGGCACTTGCCGTGGCCGTCTTCGCCGTCTCGTCATCCGCGCCGCTGATCGCCTTCGCCGCCGCGCCCGCCCTGGCGGTCGCGTTCTGGCGCAACGTGCTGGCGGTCGCCGTGCTGAGTCCGTTCGCGCTGGCCCGCCGGCGGTCCGAGTTCCGCTTGGTGGCCACCGGCGTCGGCCGTCGTGAGGGCATGTTCTGTGTCCTGTCCGGGGTGGCGCTGGCGGCACACTTCGCCACCTGGATGCCGAGTGCGAAGCTCACCTCGGTGGCCGCGGCAACGGCGCTGGTGGCCACCCAGCCGGTCTGGCAGGGGCTGATCGCCCGGGCGCAGGGCCGCCGGCTGCCGGTGGGTGTCTGGGCCGGCATCGGGGTGGCGGTGGCCGGTGCGGTGCTGGCGACCGGCGCCGATTTCACGGTCTCCGGCCAGGCCTTCGCGGGCGATCTGCTGGCGCTGACCGGTGGACTGTTCGCGGCGGTGTACACCGCGCTGGGGGAACGTGCCCGGGTCACCGTCAGCAACGCCACCTACACCACCATCTGCTACAGCGTTTGTGGGCTGATCCTGCTGGTGGTCTGCCTGGTCGGCCGGGTGCCGCTGAGCGGCTTCGACACCGGCACCTGGCTGGCCGTGCTCGCCCTGGTCGGCGGGGCGCAACTGCTCGGCCACTCGATGTTCAGCTACGCGCTGCGGCGGGTCTCGGCCACCACGGTCAGCGTGCTGATCCTGCTGGAGGCACCCGGTGCCGCGCTGATCGGCTGGGCATGGCTGGGTCAGCTGCCCGACCCGGTGACCCTGCCCGGCCTGTCGCTGCTGCTGGTCGGCGTGGCCGTGGTGGTGTTGTCCAGCGCCCGTACGGCCCGGCGTGCGACCCGGGTCAGCACGGCGGTGCCGGCGGACGCCGCCCCGGTCCACGACTGAGCGCAGCACTGCCCGGTCACACCTCGTGCACCTCGAGCACCCGGGTCTGCGGCGCGGCCTCGCCCAGCGTCGCGCGCAGCGCGGTCCGCTCCGGGTCGTCGAGGAACGCCTCGTAGCCGGCCCGGGTGTCGAAGCGGATGACGTGGACCTCGGTACGCCCGTCGCCGGTGCGCAGCCGCCGTTCCAGCCGCCCGCCGTGCCGGGGCAGCAGCGCGAGCACGGTGTCCTCGTACCGTTGCCCGGCCTCGACCGCGCCGTCGGGCAGCTCCACAAGCGCGACCAGGCGCACCGCGGCGGCCGGGTCGGTGACCAGCGACTTCCAGAACTGGTGATCGACGTGGCCACCCGGGATGCCCTCCCGCCGACCGGTGTCCAGGTAGCCGTGCCGGCGGTAGAAGCCCGGAGCCTGGAACGAGAACGAGGCGACCGAGATCTCCGTGCAGCCGCGTCGTCGGGCCTCCTGCTCGGCCGCCGCCAGCAACCGGCCGCCCCAGCCTTCGCCACGGCGATCGGCACGGACCCAGACCATGTTGATCCCCGCGCAGGTGCCCCAACTCCAGCCGGTCAACCCGGCCACCAGCTCGCCGTCCGCGTCGGTGGCCCGGACGGCCAGCTCCGCCTCGTCTGCGACGCCGGTGGCCCGCTGGTTGAAGGCGGTCAGCTCGGCATTCAGCCGGGCGGTCAGCTCCTCGTCCTTGCCGAGCACCCGTAGGTTGACGCCCTCCGTGACGGTCATGGCGCGGAGTATCGCAATGTTTCCCGACCGGGGCGACCCGGTTGCTCGCGCGATGGGGCCGCAGGCCGGGCGACCCGGTTGTGCCGCTGGTGCCGTCAGTCCGGGATGCCCACCGCGGCGGCGCTGGCCGCCCAGAGTCGCGCCGCGAGCCGCGGATCGGCCGCCTTGGGCCACGGGCGGCGCGGCCGGCAGTCGAAGTAGTAACCACCGCTGGTCAACCGGGACCGGTCCTGGTTGACCAGCCACACCAGCGTCTGCGCGCCCTTGGCCGGGCTGCGGAACGGCAGCAGACGCATGCCCAGGGCGACCACCCGGCTGTCGTTGCCGAAGCGGGTCCGGACCACCCCGGGATGGAAGCAGTACGACTCGACCTGCGGCCACCGCCGGGCCGCCTCGGCGGTGAACAGGATGTTCGCCTGCTTGCTGGTGCCGTACGCGGACATCGGGCGGTAGCGGCGCAGCGACGCGTTCAGGTCGTTCGGGTCGAGCGTGCCGCTGCGGTGCGCGCCGGAGGCGGTCACCACCATTCGACCCACCCGGTCGGCCAGCAGGTTGGCCAGCAGGAAAGGCGCCAGATGGTTGGCCTGGATGGACAGCTCGAAACCGTCGACCGTGGTGACCGGCTGGAGCACGATCGCGCCGGCGTTGCTGGCCAGCACGTCGATCCGGTCGTACGCGGCGCGCAGCCGCTCGGCCATCTGCCGCACGTCGTCGAGGACGGCGAAGTCGGCGCGGAACACCTCGGGCCGTTCCCCGGAGACCTCGCGCACCTCGTCGGCGGCAGCCCGCAGGCGGGCCGGATCCCGGCCGACCAGGACGACCCGGTCGCCCCGGCAGGCGAGATCGATGGCGGCGGCCAACCCGATGCCGGAACTCGCTCCGGTGATCACGACCAGTCGACGGTCAGTGACATCTTCCACAGGTCCATCCGCCGCGGTCACGGTACGAGGTTACCGTGGCGTCACAAGCGCCTTCGGGATCGTCGAGCAAAGGGGCGGCGGGCCTGCCGTACCCGAAGGAGCGCCGCCGATGCCCGTTGTCGGGCGTCCCGCCGGTCCTGCCTGGCCGTGCCCGGATCGAGCGTCAAGATGTTCGGCAGGGCCCAGGCACTCCCGGCCGACCAGGTCTTCCTCGACGCCGGGCCGCCGGCATGACCCGCACCACGACGTTCGAGCCGCCGACCGAGTAGCCCTACCACTCACCCCGCGCCCGCCCCGACCTTGGCCGGCGTCGCCGATCAGGTGGTGGAGGACGAGTCTGCGATGGCGAAGGCGATCGCGATGGCGTAACCGATGATCACCAGCGCGAGCAGGCCGGTGAGGATCCAGCCGACGATGATGGCGGCCTTGGCCAGCCCCTCGCCGCTCTCGCCGGTCTCCCGGATCTGGCGCATGGCCACGTGGCCCATGATGGCGCCGACCGGGGCGGTGATGCACGAGCCGATGCCGATCAGTGAGAGGACCAGGGCGACGATCGCCAGGGTGTTCGTCTTCTGCTGCGGGTAGCCGTACCCGGGCGGGGGATAGCCGTACCCGGGCGGGGGGTAGCCGTACCCGGGCGGGGGCGGCGGGTAACCGGCGGGTGGGGGCGGTGGGTAACCGGCGGGCTGCGCCGGCAGGTAACCGGCCGGCGGGTACGGCGCGGCGGCCGGGTCGGCCGGCGGCTGATACGGCTCGTGCCCGGACGGCTGCGGTGGAATCGGTGGCTGCGGGCCGACCGCCAGGGTCGGTTCGGCGGGTGGGCTGGATGGCTGGCCGGTCGATGCGGGGTCGGGCCAGCCGCCGGCAGACGGGGGTTGCGTCATCGGGCTTATCCTCCGTCGCGATGATGTGACGCAGTCAGGGTAGTCATTGCCACGCACCTCGCGACGCGCCGGCACCGGGTACGCGTTGCCCGACAGTGGCGGGAAGGGGCAGGATCTCGGCATGGGGATTGACGCGCGCGCGGCGGACCGCTCCGGCAACAGACCGAGACGGGACGTCAGCCGACCGGGCATGAGTCGGCGGCCACGCTCCGCCGCGGCACCGGAGCCCGGCGACCAGGATGCTCCGGCGGCACTGCCCGAGCCGGTGACCATGCGGCTGGACGGCAAGGTCGCGCTGGTGACCGGGGCGGGCAGCCCGGACGGTATCGGCTACGCCACCGCTCGCCGGTTGTCCGACCTCGGTGCCCGGGTGGCGATCGTGTCGACCACTCGGCGCATCCACGAGCGGGCCGGTGAACTCGGGGTGACCGGTTTCGTCGCCGACCTCACCGACGAGTCGGAGGTGGGCGCGCTGGCCGACGCGGTGGCCGAGCAGCTCGGTGATGTCGAGGTGCTGGTCAACAACGCCGGTCTGGCCAGCCGGGCCAGTCCGGAGGTGCTGCGCCCGGTTGCGCAGCTCAGCTACGAGGAGTGGCAGGGCGAGATCGACCGGAACCTGACCACCGCCTTCCTGTGCAGCCGGGTCTTCATCGCCGGGATGGCCGAGCGCGGTTGGGGCCGGATCGTGAATCTGGCCGCCACCGCCGGTCCGGTCAACGCGCTGCCCACCGAGGCCGCCTACGCCGCGGCCAAGGCGGGCGTGGTGGGCCTGACCCGGGCGCTGGCCATGGAGATGATCGCCGACGGAGTGACGGTCAACGCGGTGGCCCCGGGCACCATCTACACCGCGGCCTCGACGATGGCCGAGATCAAGCAGGGTCTGGGTACGCCGGTCGGACGCCCCGGCACCCCCGACGAGGTCGCTGCGGCGATCACGTTCCTCTGCTCGCCCGCCGCGTCCTACATCACCGGGCAGATGCTGGTGGTCGACGGCGGCAACAGCGTCCGGGAGGCACAGTTCCGCTGACCGGGCTCAGGTGCTGGTGCCGTCGGAGCCGGCCCAGATCGCCAGTGCCAGCCAGCCGCAGCAGGCCAGCAGGAAGAGGCCGGTGAAGATGTAGCTGAGGATCAGGCCCCAGGTGGCCAGCTGCTCGCCGTCCTCGCCGCTGGTGCGCAGTTGCCGCTTGGCGAGGTGGCCGAGGGCGATGCCGGCGGGAGCGAAGACGAAGGCGAAGACCAGCGACAGGATGGCCAGTACGTTGGTGCCGCGTCCGCCGCTCTGGCCGGTTGGCGGTCCGTACTGCCCGTAGGGCACCTGCGGGGCGTACGGCGGCTGCTGACCCCACTGCTGGCCGTGTGGCGGCTGCCCGGGGTGCTCGTACGCCGGCTGTCCGTACGCCGGTTGCTCGCCCTGCTGCCCGTACGGCTGCTCGTATTGCGGCTGCTGGCCGCCCGGCGGTGGCTCGTAGGGCGACGGTGGCTGGTCCGGCTCCGGTGGTTGGCCCACGCTCTCCTCCTCCGTACCGACCCATGCCTCCCGCGTAGCCCGTCCGCCCTGGTGGGAGGGCCCTCTCTGCGGGACGCTACCCGCAGCGGTGAAGCTTTTCACAGGGGTTGTGTGGACTGCTCATCTTGGCCGCCCCGGTCCGGGCGACGATGTCGATCATCGAGGTCGGCCGGGTCAACGTCGCTGCCCGAGCCTGCGGCATCTCCAGCCGGCCTTCGAACAGGAGGCGTTCCGCATCCACGGTGGCTACGGCTACTCCTCTTGGTGAGCTGTGTGCCGGTCGGTTGACGGTGACACCGGGTGCTGGTCGCTGCCTCGGCCTCAGCTCCGGCGGGTCAGCCCGGCGGCGGCCCGCTCCACGATCAGGCAGCGGTCCTCCACATAGTCGATGCCGGCCTCCTCGGCGATCCGCCGGGCCTCCGGCGAGACGATGCCGAGCTGCAGCCACACCGCCGGAGCGCCGATCGCCACCGCCTGCCGCACCACCTCCACGGCGTCGTCCGCCGGCCGGAAGACGTCGACCAGGTCGACCGGGTGCGGGATGTCGGCCAACGACCGGTACACCGGCTCGCCGAAGAGCTCGTCGGCGGTCGGGTTGACCGGGATGATGCGCCAGCCATGCCGCTGCATCTCCAGCGGTACGCGGTGGGCAGCTTTGAACGGGTCGCGGGACGCGCCGACGACGGCGATCACCTGGGCGCCGGCGAGGATCTGCTGGGCGGTACGCACCTGCCGACTGTAGCCGCGTCGCCGTCAGGCTGCCCCGATCTACCCTTCGGAACCTGCCGGCGACTGCGGCGCGCTCAGCCGCGCCCGCCCCCGTTCAGAGCAGGCTGAGCTGCTCCGGCGCTGGTGCTGGCTGCGGCGCGTTCCGGTGCTCACCGGCCCCGGACCGGATCAGTCCGTGCCGGCGGGCGGCGATGCGGACCCTGGCGGTCAGCTCCCGCTGGTAGGACTGCGGCGCGTATGCGCCCGCCATGAACAGCTCCCGGTAGCGCGGGACCAACCCGGGATGCTCCCGCCCGAGCCACCGCGCGTACCACTCGCGGGCGCCGGGGCGCAGGTGCAGCGCAAGCGGCGTCACGCTGGCCGCGCCCGCGGCGGCGATCGTCGCCACGGTGGCCTCGATGGACTCGTCCGAGTCGGACAGACCGGGCAGGATCGGCGCCATCAGCACGCCCACCTCGAAGCCGGCGTCGGCGAACCGGCGTACCGCGTCGAGCCGCCGACGCGGGCTCGGCGTGCCGGGCTCGACCGAGCGCCACAGCTGCTCGTCGAGGAAGCCGACGGAGAAGGAGACGCTCACCCGGGCAACCTCGGCCGCCTGCCGCAGCAGCGGGAGATCACGCTGGATCAGGGTGCCCTTGGTCAGGATCGAGAACGGATTGGCGAAGTCGCGCAGCGCCTCGATGATCGGCGGCATGAGCCGGTAACGCCCCTCGGCCCGCTGGTAGCAGTCGACGTTTGTGCCCATCGCCACGTGCGCGCCGCGCCAGCGCGGCGCGGCCAGCTCGCGACGCAGCAGCTCTCCCGCGTTGACCTTGACGATCACCCGGCTGTCGAAGTCCGCCCCCGCGTCGAAGTCAAGGTAGGTGTGGGTATTTCGGGGGAAACAATATAGACATGCATGACTGCATCCCCGGTACGGGTTGACCGTCCACTCGAACGGGACGCGGGAGGTGCTCGGGACCTTGTTGAGGATCGACTTGGCGCGCACCTCGTAGAAGGTCATGCCGGCGAAATCGGGGGTGTCGAAGGTGCGGACGACCGCATCGGGCAGCGCCAGCGGCAGGGGTGGCGTCGCTGGCGCTGCCCGTCCGGGAACTCCCTCGACCGGGGGAGCGGTGAGGTTGTCCCAGCGCATGGGCAGTATTCGAACACACGTGCTATCTGTGTGCAAGTGACTCGCCGGACACTCGCGTGTGGGGTGCCCGACGATGAAGGCAGGATGAGAGCATGTCGACCTTCGTCTACGACGGGGACTGCGCCTTCTGCACCCGCTGCGCGGAGTTCATCGAGCGCCGCATCCCGACCGGCGCCCGCGTCGTGCCCTGGCAGTTCGCCGACCTCGACCGGCTCGGTCTGACCGAGGCGGAGTGCGAGGAGGCGGTGCAGTGGGTGGGTGCCGCCGGCCGCCGGGCCGCCGGCCCGGACGCCATCGCCGCGCTGCTCGCCAGCAGCGGCCGTGGGTGGCGGATCGTCGCAGCCGGGCTACGGATCCCGCCGGTACGCGCCGCCGCCTGGCCCGTGTACCGCTGGGTGGCCCGCAACCGGCATCGGATGCCCGGCGGTACGGCCGCCTGCTCGCTGCCCCAGGAGACCCGGGACCGCCGCTACGGCCCCTCCGGCGGCTGACACCTCGCCAGGGCGGACCGCCTGTCCGTCACGCGCGTCGCAGCTCGCGGGCGCAGCCTTGGACACTTCCGGTTGATTCGGCTGCTCTCGGCCGGTTTGCGGGTACCGATCATGGCCGGTCAGGGAGCTGCCGGGTCCGGCATCGGCTCGCCGCCACCGCGCCGGGTCTGCGCGGCTGAGGGGCGGCTGCTCCTCGACGGGGTGTCGGCCGGCGATGGGTCCGAGTCGAGCCGTCGCCGATTGGGCGTGGACCTACGGGCCAGGAGCCGCCGCATTGCGACGAGCGGACGGATCCTTTCCAGCGGCAGGAAGCTGGTCATGGCGACCAGGTGGGGCGCGAACGAGATGGTGATGGTCGCGATCGTCACCAGGTGGAACGAGTAGAAGAAGCCGACCGTGGCGAGCCGCCAGCGCTCCGGCAGCACGAACACCAGGGGGCTGAGCAGCTCGAAGGCGAGGATGCCGAACTGGGCGACGAGCAGCAGGTGGGGCACCTGCGCGACCAGGTCCGCCAGGTCGGTGCCGCGTCGGATGATCGCCTTGGCGAGCACCGAGCCGGTCGCCCAGTCCAGGCCGCCGAAGCGGAACTTCGCCCAGGCGGCCAGGAAGTAGGTGCAGACCACCGAGATCTGGGTGACCCGCAGCGCCCAGCCGCCGGCCTCCGTCCTGGTCGGGTCGCCGTGCCGGGCCCGGCCCGCGGTGGGCAGCACGGCCAGCGCGACGAGCAGGGCGAACCGGTCGTGGTCCACCTTGCCGTAGCTCATCGCGATGATCATCCACTCCAGGTAGAGCGCGAAGACCGTCCAGCCGAGCAGCCGGGGGGCCCGTCCGGTCGCGGCGAGCAGGGCCAGCAGCAGCAGGGCCCAGAAGATCACGCTCACCAGCGTCGCGGTGGGGGTGGGCAGCGGCAGTACCCGCCCGACGAAGAGCGGTTGGTAGAGGTTGCCGGGCACGTCGACCCGGTCGCGTACCCATGGGGTGAAGACGACCAGGTCGGCGGCGACGAAGAGGTAGACCAGCGTGCGGAGCGCGGCGACCCGACCACGGGGCACCGCTTCGGTTAGCCAGCGACTCATCGGGGGACCTGCCAGCTGACGACGGTCTCGTCGGCCCCCCGGCCGGGGGCCCGACGGTCGGTGATGTCGTGCCACCGGATCACGATCCGGACCTCGGCCAGTTCCGGTGCATCGGGATGGCGTCGGCCGTACGCCTCGGCGATTTCGCGCAACCGGCTGGGGTCGGCCACGTACCGGCTCTGTTGGCCTTCGATCTCGGCTCGGCGGATGCCGGTCGCGCCCTCGCCCAGGTCAACGAGGTTGCCGCTGAGGTCGACCCCTTCGACCCGGGTGTCCGGGGCGTCCGAGTCGGCCGGGTCGGAGGTGGAGTACATCCGGAAGGGACCGAACGGGAAGTGGTCGTCCACGCCCCAGACCGTGCCGGCGAGCAGGACGGCGAGGCCGAGTGCCGTCACCGTCACCCGCGCCGTACGTTCGCGGCTCGTCAACGCATCCATCGTCCGCCGACGATACGGCACCGGCACCCGTTCGAGTGGCCTCATCGGCGGGCCGTGTCCCAGCTGTGACGAGGCCCGGCGTCCTGGTGGGAGTGCGGACGCCGATGGCCGGACCCGCTACGGACCCGGCCATCGTGTCGGTGGGATCAGTGCTTGTGCTCGGCGAGCTTCTTGTGCACGTCGTCCATGTCGAGCGCCTGAACCTGCTCGATGAGGTTCTCCAGGGCCGACTCCGGCAGCGCGCCCGGCTGAGCGAAAACGATCACGCCGTCGCGGATCGCCATGATGGTCGGGATGGACCGGATGTCGAACTTGGCGGCGAGTTCCTGCTGCGCCTCGGTGTCCACCTTGCCGAAGGTGATGTCAGCATGCTTGTCGGAAGATCGCTCGTAGACCGGAGCGAACCGCTTGCAGGGACCGCACCACTCGGCCCAGAAGTCGACCAGCACGATGCCGTTGGTTCCGGTCACCTGGTCGAAGTTAGCCGTGGTCAGCTCGACGGTTGCCATGTGAATTTCTCCGATCACGCGGAACAGCTACGTCTGGTGGAACTCGGGCGTACCCGATCGCATTCCCGCCGTGGTGCCACCGTAACCCTGGTCGCAGTCCGGGTGGGGCCTTTGTCTGCATCGATCGGCATCGGTCTCTCGGGGGCGTCCGCAGATCGCAAATGCATGTCGCATTTGCGTGACTGCCCGTAATGGGAGCGTTTCCAATGAGATCAACGCTCTGGCCGGGTGTGGAGCGGTAACTTCGGCGCTGACGAGCGGGGATTCGACCTGCAGAGATCGCCTTTTGACTGATGATCAGTCACTCAGAGTAATGTCACAAAAAGATAAATGTGACCTCGGTCTCTGTGCGACCGGACGGACGTGCGGCAGAATCTTGAGGCATCAGAGCGTGGGCGGCGGGTGCCGGGGAGGGCCCCGCCGCTCATTG
Organism: Micromonospora sp. ATLC16; assembly: GCF_057196645.1. Classification (NCBI taxonomy): domain Bacteria; kingdom Bacillati; phylum Actinomycetota; class Actinomycetes; order Micromonosporales; family Micromonosporaceae; genus Micromonospora; species Micromonospora sp. ATLC16. Next base: position 40,216 of record NZ_JBXUOW010000021.1, on the reverse strand, counting down.
CGTCCGGCCTCGGTCGACGGGCGTGTCGGTCCGCCCGCACAGGTGCTGATCAAGCAGTCTTCGCGGTACCGGCAGGGGCACGGTGGCGCGCCGCAGCAGGTTCCCGGCGTAGGGGTTCGGTCCCCGGTCCGGGCGCATATGCTGGCGCCGGAGGTCCCGCCATGAGCGAGCGAATCACCACCACCACCGCCTACCCCGCCACCGAGTGGGACCTGCTCACCGGTCTGCCGGGGCGGGTGATCGTGGCCGCTGCCCAGCCCGGCCCGGGGCGTCCGCACCGGGGGGTGGCGGCGGGCCTCGCCGGACTGGACGCCGTGGCGGCCGGACGGGCCTTCGACAGTGATCTGGTCCGGGCGGTGGTGGCCGCGATCTACGCGCGGCACGACGAGCCATCCCCGTCAGCAGCCCAGCTCACCGACCTGGCGGACGTGCTCGCCGCCTGCCGGGCCGTCGTGCGGGTACTGGATCGTCATGCCGACCCGGCCGACTCGGCGGCCTACCGGCAGTGGGTGCAGTCAGTGGCCGGCCGGGTCTGTCGTACCGCCTCCTCGGCGGTGTCCGGCGGCATACTGGCTCCCGCCGACCGCCGTCTCCTCGACCGGCTCGGCGACGCCCTCGCCCTGCGCTGACCGGTGTGCCGCCGGGTGGCCGGGCGGCGGGGTGCGGCCCGCGCCGGGGGGCGTAACGTGCGTGGCCGTGACCGGTGAGCAGCTCGACGTCGGCGTGGGTCCCTGGCCCGGGGATCTGCCGGAGGACCCCCGCTACGACCCGGAACTGCTCGCCGAGGGGGACCGGCGCAACGTGGTCGACCAGTACCGCTACTGGCGGCGCGAGGCGATCGTCGCCGACCTGGATCGGCGGCGGCACGATTTCCACGTGGCGATCGAGAACTGGCAGCACGACCTGAACATCGGGACGGTGGTACGCAACGCCAACGCGTTCCTCGCGGCCGAGGTGCACATCGTGGGCCGGCGGCGCTGGAACCGCCGCGGCGCGATGGTCACCGACCGCTACCAGCACGTACGCCACCACGAGACGATCGACCAGTTGATCGTCTGGGCGTCGGAGCGCGGCCTGCCGCTGGTCGGCATCGACAACCTGCCCGGCTGCCGACCACTGGAAACCGCCACGCTGCCGCGGCGGTGCGTTCTACTGTTCGGTCAGGAGGGTCCGGGGCTCTCCGAGGCCGCGCACTCCGCGTGCGACGAGATCTTCTCCATCGCCCAGTACGGCTCGACCCGCTCGATCAACGCAGGGGTGGCGAGCGGAATCGCCATGCACACCTGGATCCGCACCCACGCCACCCCACTCCCCACCTGACCCGAACCACCCCCATCTGCGGTCGATCATGAAGTTGTAGTCGCGACACGCCGAGGCGGGGAAACGACCGCATGATCGAGCAGTGAGGCGTTCGGTGAGGAGGCTGGGTTGAGGGGATGGGGGCGCTCGGCTTGACGGGGAGCGGCCAGGGGGCGACGGTGGAGTGGTGACGGTTGAGGTGAGTTGTCCCAGATGCGGCGGGTCGGTGCGGGCACCGGACCTCATGTATCCGGAATCCCGCTGCCCCGACTGTGGGCCGGTGGCCCCGCTGCACGTTCCCGAGCACATCGATGCCGAGATCGTGGCCAGCGTGGTCGAACATATCCAGACCGCAGCCCAGCCGCAGCGGCCGGCGGTTCCGCTGTGGTGTCCATGGCCGCTGCCTCCGGGTTGGACCACCACGGGAGTGGCGTGGGCCGGCGACGACCGGCTCGGGGTACGCGCCACGGCGGTCGCCTGTGCCGGGCCGGCCCCGTTGGGAGGTGGGCCGGCGGACCTGGTCTTCGTGGCCGAGGAGCCCGGTGTGGGACTGGGCACGCGATACGCTGGGGTGCCCGGCCCGGACGCCGGTCCGGAACTGGCGGAGGCGCTGACCGACCCGGGCCCGGGGCATCCCGGCCACGTCGGACGTGCCGGGATCAGGGTGGCGGGTCACCCAACTCCACTGTGGTTGGTGAACTCGCTACCGGATCGAAGCGCGTACGCCGGCGAGGCTCGGGGAATGTGGCTCTATGCGATAGCCTGGCCGGCGAGTGCGGGGCATCTGCTCGCGGAGGACGTGCTGCTGCACGACCTGGTCGAGTGGACGCCGCCCGAGCTCGTGTACGGCGCACCATCTCCGTATCTGCACGGGAAGGCTTGACAAGTCTCCCGGAATGTCGGAGAACGGACGCAGATATTCACGGTAAGACACCACGCTGATACTCTGGGTGCCGCTGCGGTAATGGGACCCGGCGCCGCGCGAGAGGATGGCCCGCCATGGTCAAGAAGGTCCTCACCTGGGCCGGAATTGCATTCTTGATCTTCTTCGTCGCCTACCGGCCAAATTCCGCTGCGGACGTGTTCAAGTCGCTAGGTGGCGGCATCATGGACATCGCCCAAGGCTTCGGCGACTTCTTCACCTCACTGGTCGCCTAGCCAGCGATGGGAAGCCCCTCCGGCCCACCCTTCGATCCCGACGATCCCGACCGGGCCCGCCGGGAACGCGACACAGAGCCGATTCCTCGAATCGATCCGGACGACGGGCCGGGCTCCGGTGCCGGCCCCCGTCGCTCCGACGGTCCGTCCTTCTCCGACGATGCCGGCTACGGCGACGGTCCGTACGCCGGCGAGGGTCGGTCGGGTCGGGCGTGGGCACGCGACCCGGAGGCCGGTTACCTGTCCCCGGAGATCTCCGAGGAGGAGCTGGCCGGCCTGCGCACCGATGCCAGCGGCACCACCCCCCGCCGGGTGCTGCCGCTGGAGGACGAACCCAGCTCATTGGTCGCCCGGTACCTGTTCCCGACCGAGCGGTACCGGGGCGAGTGGAAGCGGCACTGGGTCCACCTCGTCACCCCGATCATCGTCGGCATCGCGGCCACCTTCGTGCTCGGCTACCTCTCCGGCTTCCTCGCCGGCCAGGACGTCGGCGCGCTCACCACGATCGCGGTGCTGCTCTGGTTCGCGGTGATGGGCTGGGTGGCGTGGCGGGTCGCCGACTGGTGGTACGACCGCTTCATCCTGACCAACAAACGGGTGATGGTGGTCAACGGCATCGTCACCCGGAAGGTGGCGATGATGCCCCTGACCCGGGTGACCGACATGAAGTACGAACAGACGCCGGCCGGTCGCACGTTCAACTACGGCACCTTCGTGCTGGAGTCCGCCGGTCAGGAGCAGGCGCTACGCGAGGTCAAGAACCTGCCCAACCCCAACGAGCTCTATCTGCGCGTCGTCGAGGAGATGTACGAGCCGCAGGCGGTCGAGGCCCGGTTGGGCAAGGAGCAGGACGAGGCGAAGGCCGACGACGGTGCCTGAAACTTCCTGACCGAACACCGGAGATTTCGCGCACCTTGCGTCCTCGACCCGCTGGTCACGCTGCGGCAGGATCAGGCACGGAGGTGGCGTGTGACCAGCAGCAACCCGCTGGAAGACGAGTTTCGCGACTTCGTCGCGGCCCGCTCCGGCGCCCTGCTGCGTACCGCGTACCTGCTCACCGGGGACTGGGGCACCGCGGAGGATCTTCTCCAGACCTCACTGACCAAGACGTATCTGGCGTGGCGGCGACTGGGCGGGATCGAGGCGATCGAGCCCTACGCCCGACGAGTCATGGTCAACACCTCGACCAGTTGGTGGCGGCGTCGCTGGCACGGTGAGCGGCCGACCGAGGTGCTGCCCGAACAGGCCGCCACCGACGAGATCGAACGCCAGTTGGACCGGGACATGCTCTGGCGACACCTGCGTGCGCTGCCCGCCCGACAGCGTGCGGTGCTGGTGCTGCGTTTCTACGAGGACATGTCGGAGGCGCAGACCGCCGCCATGCTGGAGATCTCGCCGGGCACCGTGAAGAGTCAGACCTCCCGGGCACTGGCCACGCTGCGTCGGCGGATCGGTGCGGAGGAAGCCTTCGGTCCGCGCGCGGGCAGGCCGGAGCCAGCCGAGCAGCCAGTCGCCAGGACGGAGCCGACGGCCAGGCCGACCAGCAGGACGGAGCCGACCGCACCGCCGACCGGGTCGGCGGGGCAGCCCGACGGCGCGCTGGTCGGAGAGCGACGGTGAAGCACGAGCCACCAGCTCATGACAACCAGAGCCGGCTCCCGGATCGTTCATTGGGCGTGCCGCCCGATGACCTGGAAGGCGCCCTCCGGGAGATGTTGTCCCGGCGGGCAGCCGTAACGCGTGCGGTCGCCACCGATCCAGCCGGTGCGGCCATCCGAAGGGCCAACCGGGTGCAGCGCCGCCGAACCCTGGCCGGCGTCGGCCTGGCCGTGCTGGCGATCGTGGCGGTCAGTGGGGGCAGCCTGCACCTGCGTGACAACCGGCCACCGGCGGGCGGCACGGTGGTGCTCGGAGACCCGGATCAACGGCCGCTCGTCGATCGCATCATCCCGCCGCCCGGGCCGGACACCGCGCCCCCACTCGCCGAGGTCGACCTGTTGATTGACGGGTCGATCGTCACCGCGCAGGGCCGACGGGTGCCGCTGCTCGGCACCGGCGAGGTGGAACGGGCACATCGACTCACCGACGGCCATGGCTGGTTGGCCGTCGGAGCACCGACCCTGGCCGGGCGGTTCCTCTGGGCGGTGGCTGCGGACGGCACCGCGCACGTGCTGCTGGCCGGTGCCGACGAGATCGTTCTGGACGCAGTCGGCCGGCAGGTCGCCTGGAAACAGGGCACGGTGCTGGCGGCCGCTGGGATCGTCGACGGCGAGCTTGCCACCACCGTGCGGGCCGAGGCACCGGCCGAGGCGGTGCCGCTGCGGTTCGTCAATGGTGCCGTGCTGGTCAGGTTGACGCCCGACCGTCCCGGGCACGTGCTGTGGCCGCTGAGCCCCGGCCCACTGCCCCAGGGCGCTGACCGGGCCAGTACCCACATCTTCGGTGCGCTGCCCGACGGACGCCTGGTCGGTGAGATCACGCCAGGCGCCGGGCTGCCCGCCTGCCTCACCCTGCTCGAACCGGCCCGGGATCTCGGGCCGAGCCAGCCGGACTGCGGGCCGGAGTCGTCCGGTGACGGCCGGGGTGCGGTGTCGCCGGACGGGCGCTGGCTGCTGGTCAACGGGCGGTCGGCGGGTGAGGACTCGGCGCTGCTGGTGGACCTGGCCAAGCTCGACACGTCCGCCGGGGTACGACCCGCCGGGCCGCCGATGACCGGCGCCGTGGTCTGGAATGTGTCCGACACGGCCTATTACGCGGACGCCGCCGGTGGTCTGGTGCAGGTGGCCGTCGACCGGGTCACCGCAGGCCGTCCCGCCGCGCCGACCGCCCTGCCCGGCCTCCCCGCCGACGAGCTACCGGTGGTGGTGAGCGGTGGCTGACCGGGTATGCGGTGACCGCGGGCAATGACCTCCCGGATCGACCTGCACACGCATTCCACGGCCAGCGACGGCACGCTCGACCCGGCCGAACTGATGCGTTCCGCCGCCGCGGCGGGACTGGACGTGGTGGCGATCACGGACCACGACACCACCGACGGCTGGAAGCCGGCGCTGCGTGCCCTGCCGCCCGGGCTGCGGCTGGTCCGTGGCGCGGAGCTTTCCTGCCGATGGGACGGCGAGCAGCCCCCGGTGCCCCTGCACCTGCTCGCGTACCTCTTCGATCCGGCGCACCCGGAACTGGTCGCCGAGCTGACCCGGCTGCGCGCGGCGCGGCTGGCCCGGGGCGAGCGGATGGTGGACCTGCTGCGTACCGACGGCATCGATGTGAACTGGCCGGAGATCCTGGCCCTGGCCGGCAGCGGGACGGTGGGCCGGCCGCACATCGCCCAGGCGCTCATCCGGGCCGGTCTGGTCGCCACCACCACTGAGGCGTTCGGGCCGGACTGGCTGGGGGAGCGGTACCGGCTGCCCAAGGAGGACATCGACGTGTTTCGGGCCGTACGGCTGATCCGGGCGGCCGGCGGCGTGGCGGTGTTCGCCCATCCCCGGGCAAGCCGGCGCGGCCGGATCGTGCCCGACGAGATGATCGCCGAACTGGCCGAGGCGGGGCTGGTCGGTCTGGAGGCCGACCACGAGGACCATTCGCCCGCCGAGCGGGCCCACGTACGCGGTCTCGCCGCCGAACTGGGCCTGCTGGTGACCGGTTCTTCGGATTTCCACGGCAGTCACAAGACGGTACGGCTCGGTGCCTTCACCACCGGCGTCGACGCGTACGAACGGATCGTCGCCGCCTCCTCCGGGGTGACCGAGGTCGCGTCGGGCTGACCTGGGTTTCGACGCCGACCGGCACGGCTACGGTGACCGGGTGGATCTCAAGCTCTTCGGCGAGGTCTTCGTGACCCTGCTGGTGATCGTCGACCCGCCCGGCATGATGCCGATCTTCCTGGCGTTGACCGGCCCGCTGTCCGCGCGGGAGCGCAACCGGGCTGCCTGGCAGGCGGTCACCCTGGCGCTGGGCGTGATCGTGATCTTCGCGGTGGCGGGTCAGACCCTGCTCGCCTACCTGCATGTCGACCTGCCGGCGCTGCAGGCGGCCGGTGGGCTGTTGCTGATCCTGGTGGCGCTGGAACTGTTGACCGGCAAGACCGACGACCCGACCAAACAGGCCACCGCCAACATCGCCCTGGTGCCGCTCGGTACGCCGTTGCTGGCCGGGCCCGGCGCGATCGTGGCGACGATGCTCTTCGTCCAGCGGGCCGACGGGGCGGGCGACTTCTCCGCGATCGCCGCCGCCATCGTCGCGGTGATGCTCACCGTCTGGATCGTGCTGCGATTCTCCGGAGGCATCGTGAAGGTGCTGCGTCCGGGCGGGATCGAGGTGCTCACCCGGATCGCCGGCCTGCTGCTGGCGGCGATCGCCGTACAGCTCATCGCGGACGCGATCGCGGCCTTCGTGGCTCAGTACAACGGCGCCGGCTGACCGGCCCGTCCGGTCTGTCGGGGGTGGATGGCAGGATCAGGTCGTGCGACGAGCCTCTCCAGCCGGACGACCCGCCGCCGGTGGCCGCGCGCCCCGGCCCCGTGACGCGCAGCCCGAGCAACTCGGCTTCGACGGCATGCCGGAGCGCCTTTTCGTCTGCACGCCGAGCCGCCTCGGCACGTACACCGACTGTCCACGGCGTTACCGCCACTCGTACGTCGACCGTCCGGCGCCGCCGAAGGGCCCACCCTGGGCACACAACTCGCTCGGCGCGAGCGTGCACACCGCCCTGAAGAACTGGTACGCGCTGCCCGCCGACCGACGCCGTCCGGAGGCGCTGCCGCCCCTGCTCAAGAGCACCTGGGTACGCGAGGGCTACCGCGACGACGAGCAGGAACGCGCGGCCTACCGGCGGGCGCTCGGCTGGCTGGAGGCGTACGTCGGTGGGCTGGATCCGGCCGACGAGCCGATCGGGGTGGAACGGGTGGTGGCGGTCAAGACCGGGGTGCTGGCCTTCAACGGCCGCGCCGACCGGATCGACTCCCGGCCCGGCCCGCACGGTCCCGAGCTGGTCATCGTCGACTACAAGACCGGCCGCGCCGGGCTGGACGGCGACGACGCGCGCGGCTCGCAGGCGCTCGCGCTGTACGCGTACGCGGCCGAGCGGGTCTTTCGCCGGCCGTGCCGCCGGGTCGAGTTGCACCACCTGCCGAGCGGCACCGTCGCCGCACACGAGCACAGTGCCGAGTCGTTGGCGCGGCAGGTAACCCGCGCGGAGGAGACCGCCCGCGACATCATGGCCGCCGAACGGTCCGTCGCCGACGGCGCGGATCCGGACGATGCCTTCCCGACCGCCCCCGGCCCCCGCTGCGCCTGGTGCGACTACCGGCGTACCTGCCCAGCGGGTGCCGCCCTACCAGGCAAGGAGCCGTGGGCCGCCGTGGAACGCTTCGCCGGGCCGGCGACCGAGGAGGACTGAACCGCATCGGCCGTTCGAGGCGGACGGGCGGGTGGAGGCGGTGGGTCAGGTGGAGGCGGCGATGAGTCGCGCCGCACGTTCCTTGGCGGCGCGCTGCATGGGGCCTTCCCGCCAGTCGCGCGGCAGGGCGGTGAGAGCGAGCCGCAGTGCGCGTACCGTCACGTCGGCCGACAGCGCGGTGGTCGGCAGGCCCAGTCCGCCGTACAGCCGCCGTGCCCAGGGCGGCAGCAGGGCGAGCGCAGTGCCGGCGATGCCCAGGTACGCCCACCGGGGCGGGCCGAGATTCAACCCGATCCGGGCCGGCAGGCCGAGCTTCCACGGCAGGGGCGGAGCGGTCAGGAACAGGGCGGTCTCGGCGGCCTCTCGGGTCATCCGCAGCTCGGGCCGGATCCGCTGGTAGTAGTCGGCCACCTCGGCGGCGGTGCCGGGCACGGTCTGCGGAACCAGGCCGACGAGCGCGGCGGCCCGTCGCTGCTCGGTGTAATAGCGATCCACCTCGTTGGCGTCCAGCGCTACGCCGGCTCGCCGCGCGGTGTCGAGAAACGACTCCACCTCCGTGACGTGTACCCAGCGGAGCAGGTCCGGCTCATCGATCCGGAACCGCTCGCCGGTGGCCGGATCAACCGCGGTCAGCCGGGCGTGCAGTCGACGTAGCCGCTGTCCGGCCCGCTCCGCCTCGTCGGTGGTGCCGTAGACGGTGGTGCCCACGTAGTCGGCGGTGCGGATCAGCCGTCCCCAGGCGTCCTGACGGTAGTTGCTGTTCTGCGCCACTCCGGCCATCGCCCGTGGATGCAACGCCTGAAGGTAGAGGGAACGCAGACCGGCGACGAACAGGATTGGCTCCTGGTGCAGCTTCCAGGTGACCGAACCGGGACCGAACAGGCCGACGTCGACGGTATCCACCAGTCAAGGGTGCCACGCGAACCGACTGAACCCGTGCGGTCGGGCCTGCGTGTAACGCAACAGGGCGTTGGGCTGATCAAGCAGAGGCCCGTACGCTGACATCCACGATCAATCTCGGAGGTGCCGATGTTCGAGAAGGCGCTGGGCCTGCCCCTGCACGTACTGGTCGTGCACGCGGTAGTCGTCGTCGTGCCGCTGCTGGTGCTGCTCGCCCTCGCGTACATCGTGCTGCCCCGGTTCCGCGCCCGGTTGGACTGGGCGGCGGCGGTCCTGGCGGTGGTTGCGCCGATCACCGCATGGGTCGCCACGAGGTCCGGTGAGGCGCTACAGGCCCGGCAGATCGAGCGGGGATTCTCCGGCGAGATCCTCGGCAAGATCAACGAGCATGCCGCGAACGGCGAAGTGTTGTACCGGGTGACGTTGGGACTCGGCCTGGTGGTCATCCTGCTGCTGGTCGTCACCAGCAACCACCCCCGGGTGCCGAAGCTGCCCGGCTGGGTGCCGGCGGTGCTGTCGGTCGTGGTACTGAGCCTGGGCGTCGCCGCGCTCGTCTACGTCTGGCTCACCGGTCACTCCGGTTCCGAGATGGTCTGGGGCAACACCTACGAGTAGGCCGTGCGCGGCGTCTGACACCACGGAGTCCCGGTGTCTCCTCAGAACAGCAGCCGAGTGCAGAGCAGACAGGTCAGCACCACCAGGATGGCTCCGGCGACCGCGCCGACGGTCCAGGTGACCCGCTGCGCCTGCTGCTCCTGTGCTTCCAGGCTGGCCAGGTCCTGGGCCGGTAGCTGGCGGGGTGGTGCCCCTTGCAGGTGCACCGGGGGCCGCCAACCGGGTGGTGGCGCGGTGGTGGGCGGCGGCCCGCTGTAGCCGCCCGTTCCGCCCGAGAAGACCTGCCCGGGGCTCGGGGCTGGGGGGCCGCCGGGACTCAGTCCGCCGCTCGGGTTCAGGCCGTGGCTCGGGCTTGGGGTGCCCGGGGCCGAGGTGTGAGTCGGGTTGGTGGTGTCGGTCAGGCCACCGCCGTCATCGGGCCGGCGCCAAGGTTCGTCGGGATCCAGACCGGGGCGGGGCATCGTCACGTCGTCCGACGCTACCAACCACCTCGTCGCCGCACCGTCAGGCCGCGCCCGTAGGGCCGACTCGGACAACTTCGGCGATAGTGCTGTCTCCCGCGACCGAGACCCAGCACCTTCGCCGAAGCTGCTCGGATTCTCAGTGCCGCAGCTGCGTTAGGGTTGCCGCTCGTGAGCATTCGCGAACCCGACGGGCGGGGTGACGATGATCGTGCGGTGGAGTTGACCGACGACTTCGTGGTGCTGCCGGAACAGACCGCGGACGACACCGACCATGGGTGGGGCGAGCGTGCCGGCGGCAACGACGACTGGCTGCTCGCCGAGCGCCCGCCACACTGGGACTGAGCCCGTCCGCCCCCGTGCAGGATGACGCCTCCGGCCGCCGGGCTGCCCGGCAGCGGCACCGCCTGCGGGATGGCCATGCCGTGCAGCCCTGCGGCCAGGGCGTACCGATCGGTCAGGAGGGGCTGGCCGCGGTCGTTGCCTTGCTCGTGCCGCCGGAGGACCCTCCCGACGAGCCGGAACCGGACGAGCCGGAACCGGACGAGCCGGAACCGGACGAACCGGAACCGGACGAACTGGAACCGGACGAACTGGAAGCGCTCGACGAGGAGTTCGAGGAGTCCGAGCCGGACGACGACGACTCCGACTTGCCGGTGGACCCGTTCGACGTGGTCTCCGAGCCGGAGGAGCGGGAGTCGGTGCGGTAGAAACCCGAGCCCTTGAAGACGATGCCGACCGAGTTGAACAGCTTGCGCAGTCGTCCCTCGCACGCCGGGCAGTCGGTCAGCGGCTGGTCAGAGAAGGACTGCACCGCCTCGAGCTGGTGACCGCACGCGGTGCAGGCGTACTGGTACGTGGGCACGTTCTCCTCCGGATCTGGGACGGCCGGTTGGCACTCGACGTATTCGAGTGCCAATGGTGCGTCATCGCCCCCCGATTCGTCCAGCGGAAGTGTGGGGCACGACACCCGAGAGGGTCAGCAGGCCGCGAGCCGGTGTGATCACCGCCCGTACCGGCTGGTCGTGTGGCTCGGCCGGCAACTCGGCCAGCAGCTCGCCGTCGTGCAGCGGCGTCACCGTGAGGACGGTCGCCGGCACCCGCGCCAGGGCGCGGTCGTACGACCCGCCGCCGCGACCCAGGCGGATCCCACGTCGATCCACCGCCAGCGCCGGCACCACCACCAGGTCGGCGGTGGCGACGGCCGCGACGCCCAGCCGGGGCCCGGCCGGCTCGCGGATGCCCCGCCCGGCGGCGACCATCGCCTGCGGCCCGTCCCAGGGGGCCCAGTCCAGATCGAGATCGTCGCGAAGCACCGGCAGCAGCAGATCCGCCCCGGCGGGCAGCGCGTCGGCGAGCAGCGTCGGCAGGTCCGACCCACCCGGTTCCCCACCGACCGGGGCGTACGCAACCACCCGGCCCGGCCGCAGTCTGCGTACCAGGGAATCCAACTCGGCCTGGACACGCGCCGCAGTGGCCGCGTGCTCGGCTTCGGTGCGGGCGCGGCGTCGCGCGAGCAGCTCTACTCGCGCGACGCGCTTTGCGTCATGCGCCACTTCCGCTCCCTCAGCAAATTCCGGCACGCAACACTCCTCACGCAACGCTCGTCCGGCCGTCGCTCTGTGTCAGCATCGCAGGCAACGGTCGCGCAACTTCCGGGGGGAAGGGGAAGCGTTGACGCTACGCGGGCGGTTGACCGCAGCCTTCCTGGCGGTGGCGCTCGGCCCGGTCCTGCTCGGTGCCGTCTTCGTCGCCTCCACCGTAGCGGCGGTCGACCGCAGCCGTGCCACCGAGCGGCTGGCGGTGGCCGCCACGGCCGTACGTACCTCGATCGACGCCCTCTGCCAGCAGCTACGCGCCGCCGCCGACGCGGTCGCCGTCACCGCCGACCATGCCGCAGCCGCCGCTCAGGTGGTGAGTCGGGGCCTGGCCACCGCGGTGCTCGTCACCGACGTGACCGGTCGGGTCAGCTACGCCACTCCCGACCCGCCCCCGGCTCCCTGGCGGGACTGCACGGCGCAGGCCGCGCCCGGCGGACCGGTGAGCGCCCTCGTGGCGCGGGTGCAGCTGCGTGACCCCGCCGGCTCGGCCCTCGGTACGGTCGCTGCCGCCCTCCCGATCGATCCCGACTTCGTCGCACGGCTCGCCGCGGTGACCGGGGTGGCGGTGACCCTGCTCGACGGGGTCGCCCCCATCCAGGTGGCACACACCACCGAGTCCGGCACCGGTCGGGACGCGTTGCTCGACGCTGCGGCCTCCCTGCGCGACGAGCATGTCACCGGCACCACCGACGGTCGGTACGTGCGCCGTGCCGGCCCGACCGCCGGACAGCCGCTGCCACTGCTGCTCTCCGTACCCAGTGAACAACCGCCCGGCCTGCACGCGGTACTGGTCACCATGGTGCTGATCGCCGCCCTGCTGGGGGTGGCCGTGGCCTGGCGGCTGGCCCGGGTCACCACCCGGCCGCTGGTGGAACTGGCCGAGGCGGCGGATCGGGTCGCCACCGGCGATCTCACCGCCCGGGTGCCGGTACGCAGCGGCGACGAGATCGGTCGGCTGGCCGTCGCCTTCAACCGGATGACTCGCGAGACGGGTGGCTACCTGGCGGCGTTGGCCAGCAGCCGGGACCAGCTGCGCGGCCACCTGGCCGTACTCGGCGACACCCTGGCCAGCACCCATGACCTGCCTCGGATCCTGCGGGTGATCCTGCACAGCGCACTCGCCGCGACCGGGGCCCGGGCCGGTGCCGTACTGCTCACCGAGCAGGGTGAGCAGCTCGTCGCGCGGTGCAGCGCGGGGCTCGACGACCGAGGGCCCGATGCCGCGCCGCTGCGGGTGCCGCTGGGCAGCGGGGTGGTCGGCGCGGTCGCCGCGACCGGAAAGTCCCGGCGTGGTCGGCTGGAATCGACCGGAGCCGCACCGGACGAGCCGCGCTGCCGGACGTACATCGCGGTGCCCTTCGCCGCTCCGGACGCGACCGGCGACGCGCCGGGTGTGGCCTCGGTGGCCGGCCCGCCGGGTCGACCGGCGGAGGTGGTGTTGGGTGTGCTGGCCCTCTACGACCGCCTCGGCGGAGAGGAGTTCGACGACGACGACCTGGCCACTTTGCGCACCTTCGCCCGGCACGCGGCGGTCGCGGTGGACAACGTCCGCGTACACGAGGAGGCGCAACGACTGTCGCTCACCGACCCGCTGACCGGGCTGTGGAACTACCGGTACCTGCGGGAGTCGCTGCGCCGGGAGGTGGAACGGGCCAGCCGGTTCGGCCGCATGGTCAGCGTGCTCGCCCTCGACCTGGACCGCTTCAAGAGAGTCAACGACACGTACGGGCACGCGGCCGGGGACACCGTGCTGGCCGAGTTCGCCCGGCGGGTACGCGGTGAGATCCGCGAGGTGGACCTGGCCTTCCGCCGGGGCGGCGAGGAGTTCGTGGTGCTGCTGCCGGAGACCGACGCCCGGGGCGCGACCATCGTCGCCGAGCGGCTCGGCGCGGCCGTACGCGACACTCCGGTGACGGCGGTGGGGCACGCCGGTGTCCGCGAGCTGATCCCGGTGACCGTCTCCATCGGCATCGGCGTCTTTCCCGACCACGCCGACACCGGCCCGCAGGTGTTGGCGGCGGCGGACGAGGCGCTGTACGCCGCGAAGACCGCCAGCCGGGACACCTGGCGACTGGCACCGGCCCGGGAGCCGTCGCCGACCCGTGAGGTACCGGTGCCGGCGGCGGCCCGCAGCCCCGTCGACGGACTGCCCCGGGCCGGACCGGACATGCCGGCCGTCGCCACCGACCCGGCGACCGGCGCCTGACCTGTCGGCCGCGATTGCCGGGCCGGGTCCGGACCTGTCGGCGTCGGTCTGTCGGATGGGTCCGAGGTCGGTCCGGGCGGGGGCGGCCACCGGCGTTCCGCCGGCCGGACCGGGGGGTCATCGGCACCGGCAGAACCGGTCCGGCGGGCGGCGCGTCTTCTGGTCCTCACCCGCCGAGGTGGGGCCATGGCCGATAGTCTCGCGACATGTCGGAGCACTCAGCGAACCCCTCAGCGGCCACCGCCACCGGTCGTCCCCGTGCCGTCAAGGCTGTCATCCCGGCCGCCGGCCTGGCCACCCGGTTCCTGCCGGCCACCAAGGCCGTGCCCAAGGAACTCCTGCCGGTGGTCGACCGTCCGGTGTTGCAGTACATCGTCGAAGAAGCCGCCCAAGCCGGCATCGGCGACGTGCTGCTGATCACCGGTCGCGGCAAGACGTCGATGGTGGACCATTTCGACCGTCGCCCCGACCTGGAGGAACGCCTCGCGGAGAAACCCGATCTGCTCGCCGCCGTCAAGCGCACCGAGGAACTTGCGTCCATCTACACCTGCCGCCAGCCGGAGCAGTTGGGTCTCGGGCACGCCGTCGGGTACGCCGAGTCGCACGTCGGCAACGAGCCCTTCGCGGTGCTGCTCGGCGACGAGTTCGTCAATCTCAGCGAGCCGCTGCTGCCGGCGATGCTGGAACTCCAGGCACGTACGGGTGGGGTGGTGCTCGCCTTCTTCGAGGTCGACCCGGCGGAGACGAAGCGGTACGGGATCGCCTCGGTCGAGCCGGCCGAGTCCGAGCTGTCCGACATCGGTGAGGTCGTGAAGGTGACCGGCATGGTGGAGAAGCCGAAGCCGGAGGACGCCCCGAGCAACCTCGCCGTGCTCGGCCGCTACGTGCTGCCGGGCAAGATCTTCGACGCGATCCGCCGGACTCAGCCCGGCAGCGGCGGCGAGATCCAACTGACCGATGCGATGGAGATCCTGCGTACCGAGGGGACACCGGTGCACGCGATCGTCTACCGCGGCATCCGTTACGACACCGGTATGCCGCTGGGCTACCTGCAGACCGTGGTCCAGATCGCCGCCGACCGCGAGGACCTGGGCAGCGAGTTCCGCAAGTGGCTGGCCGAGTTCGTCAACTCCGACGCGTCGGGCGGTCCGAATACATGACCGCGACGGCCGACGCCGAGGCGGCCGAAAACGGGTTGACGCCGCTCGCCGACTACCTGGGCAGCGTGCTGCGCAGGTTGCGCGCGCTGCCTCCGCTCGACCTCGACCTCACCCAGGCGTACGGCAACGTCCTCGCCGAGGACGTCGTCGCCCCGCATTCGTTCCCGGCCTTCCACCAGGCGGCCGTTGACGGGTACGCCGCGCGCTGGGAGGACATCGCGGGCGGAGGCCGGGGCGTGGGATACGTCCCGGCCCAGTCCAGTCGGCCGGGCGGTCGCACCGTACGGCTCAACGTCGTCGGTGATCTCGGCGCGGCGAGCTGGCGGCCGGTCCGACTCACCCCGGGTTCGTGCTTCTCGGTGGCGGCCGGGGCGCCGCTGCCGATCGGCGCCGACGTGGTCGTCCCGGTGGAGTGGACCGACCAGGGCATGGCGGCGGTGGAGATCTTCCGGGTTCCGAAGCGGGGGTACGGGGTCCGTCGGACGGGCGAGGAGGTGGCCGCTGGGGCCCTGCTCGCCCGCTCCGGCACCTACGTCTCGCCGGCGCTGGTGGCGGTGCTCGCCGCCACCGGCATCGGTCACGTGGTGGTACGTCCGAGCCCCCGCGTGGTGATCGTGGCCACCGGCGACGAACTCGTCGACGTGGGTCGGGCCAGCCAGCCCGGTCAGGTCGTGGACGCCAACTCGCACGCCCTGACCGCCGCGGCGGCGGAGGTGGGCGCGCTGGCCTACCGGGTGGGCATCTGTGACGACGACCCGGAGGGGCTGCGCGGGCTGCTGGAGGACCAGACGCTACGGGCAGACCTGATCATCACGACCGGCGGCACCGGCACCGGGCCGGGCGACATGGTCCGCCGGATCCTGTCGCGCCGGGAGGGCAGCCGCGCCGGTCCGGTCACCTTCACCGACGTGGCGCTATATCCGGGTACCGCCCTCGGTTTCGGCACCGTCGGCGCCGAGGAGGTGCCGGTGGTGTGTCTGCCCGGCGACCCGGGGGCCGCGATGATCGGCTTCGAGGTGCTGGCCCGGCCGGCGATCAACCTGCTGGCCGGCGCCGAGCCGGTCTTCCGTCCCAGCGTACGGGCGCACCTGCTGGAGACCGTCTCCTCGCCGGCCGGGCTGCGCGAGTTCCGGCCCGCGCACGTCGCTGAGCGGCGTGGCGGGGGTTACACTGTTCAGCCGCTCAATGGCGGCCCGTTCACGCTCTCCGGCCTGGCAGAGGCGAACGGACTTCTCGTTCTCGGCGAGCGGGTGACCGCCGCCGCCGCCGGCTCCACCGTCGACGTGTTGCTGCTGGACCGCCGCCGGTGAGGCTCGGGAGTGGAGGTTCGGTGTTCCGACGGTCGCCTGGCTGGCCGGCTGTGCTCTCCGACGGCCCGGTGCTGCTGCGGCCGTACCGGCGGTCGGACGCGGCGGCCTGGTCGCAGGTGCGTCGGGCCAACCGGGAGTGGCTGGCTCCCTGGGAGTCGTCGCTACCCG
Source organism: Micromonospora sp. ATLC16 (assembly GCF_057196645.1). Lineage (NCBI taxonomy): Bacteria > Bacillati > Actinomycetota > Actinomycetes > Micromonosporales > Micromonosporaceae > Micromonospora > Micromonospora sp. ATLC16. The sequence goes on along the minus strand of NZ_JBXUOW010000021.1, from coordinate 23,940 downwards.
GTGACTGGGACGACCTGAACTCCCCGGCGACGTTCCGCTGGGTCTATCGCGACCAGCGACGCTCGGGGCGTACCGGCGAGGGGATGCCGTTCGCGGTCTGCCTACAGGTGGACGGCGTGGAGCGGCTGGTCGGTCACATCAACGTGGGCAACATCGTGCGTCGGGCCTTCTGTTCCGGGTACGTCGGCTACTGGGTGGACCGGCGGGTCGCCGGACGGGGGGTCATCCCCACCGCGCTGGCTCTGGCCGTCGACCACGCCTTCGGCTCCGGCGGGTTGCACCGGATCGAGGTCAACATCCGCCCCGAGAACCGGCCGTCCCGTCGGGTGGTGGAGAAGCTGGGCTTCCGCGAGGAGGCGTACCACGCGCGCTACATGCACATCGACGGTGCCTGGCGCGATCACATCGGCTACGCGATGACCAGCGAGGAGATCGCCGCCGAGGGTGGCCTGCTGGCCCGCTGGCACCGGCTGCGCGCCCGTACCCCGTGAGCCGTCCCACGTGCGGGATCGGCGCGGCGCGGCGGCTCCGGCGACGGTGACCCGTAACCTCAAGTAACTGCAAGCTGCGGCAGGCGCTGTCCGCCCGCATGATTAACGTCGCCGACGCCGATCGGTGAAAGATCCTGCGGCCGGTCGACGCTTGCTCCGAATCTGGTGACGGGAGGGGTGAGGGTGCCGACCTCGGTGCTCCTCGCCGTCCTCGCCGCCGCCGGGCTGCTCGCCCTCGCGCCGGCGCTGGTTCGTCGGTACGACGCCGCCGAGCGGCTGGTGGCGGAGCGGGCGCAGTCGACGGCGCGGGTGCTCCAGCGCCGCCGGCGTCGTCGCACTGTCCCCGGCCGGCGACCGGTCAACCCGTCCCGCGCCCTGGTGATCACCCTCAGCGAGGATCCCGACTCGGGGGAACTCGCCACCCCGGTCTCCGGCCCGCCCGCCCTGCGGCGCGCGGTTCCCGCCCCGCCTCGTTCGGGTGAGGCACCCGGCCGGGTGCCGCGCTCACGTCCCGCTGGTGACGCAGGTGACGGCCGCTCCGGCGATGAGCCGACGCGCGGTGAGGCGGTTGGGCGCGGTGAGGCGGTTGGGCGCGGTGAGGCGGCGGCGCGCGGTGAGGCGGTTGGGCGAGCGCTGCCCCGACGTTCCGGTCGGCCGAGCCGGTTGCGCGCCGTACCGGCGGGTGGGGGCCGGTCCCGCCGCCGCCCCGACCGGCGGCACCACCACACCCCGGCCATCTACCGCCGCCGCCGGGTGCTGGCCGCGCTGGTGCTGCTCAACGCCGTCGAGCTGGTCGGCGTGCTGGTCGTGGGCCCCGGCTTCTGGATCGGCTTCGCGGTCACCGGCACCCTGCTGATCGTGTACGTCGTACACCTGCGCGCCCGCGCGGTGACCGACCGTCGCCGACGCCGGGCCCGGGCCCGCGAGGCCGCGTGGTTGGCCGCCCGCCAGGCCGAGGTGCGCCGGGAGCAGGCACGCCGGGCGGCTGCCCGCCGGGAGGCGCAGCGCCGCCTGGCGGCCCAGCGGGAATCCGTCCGGCGCAGCGCGATGGGCCTGGACCGCCCAGCCGACCTCCCGCAGGCAGCCAGCGGCAGCGGCTCGGTCTCCTACCGCCGGGCCGGTGGCCTGCGTGGCCGCCCCTACGAGGCCGGCCCCGGCTCCCACAGCGCCTGAACCTACCCCCGCCGCCGGGTGAGGCGACAAGTTCGGGGAAGCTGCTGCCTCGGCCGCTCCGGAGCCAGCAACATCGGGGAAACTGCACGGATCTTGCTGGGGCCAGGGTGGCGGGGTGGTTCGCGGCGGGAGCGCTCGACCTGTTAGCCTTGTCGCCGGCCCGCCCGGTGAAAGCCGGGTGGGACCGACGCCGGTTCACCGGCGGAGGGGCTGTGGCGCAGACCGGTAGCGCACCTCGTTCGCATCGAGGGGGTCAGGGGTTCAAATCCCCTCAGCTCCACCAAGAAACAGCAGTTCAAGGGCGGGTTTCCCGGATGACGGGGAACCCGCCCTTGATCATTTGTCAGCGTCTCGTTAGCAGGACGGAGCCCCAGTCCGCGGCACAGGGCGGCAGAAGTCAAGCCGAATGGTTGAGTTCGACGGCACGGTGACCCAGCACGTGAGCGTGCAGTGGATGGCCCGGTGCCCCAGCTCGCACAGTTCGCGACCGGCGAGGTGGCCACCGGCCCGGTTGTCCGGCATGACGGCGCCGCCGCAGCCGGCCAGGATCAGCGCTGCCACCTGGTGGCCTCGGAGTAACTCCACGTACTTCAGCCCGCGGTCCGGGTCCCGGTAGCTGTTGCAGATCGTCAGCAGCCGGCCCTGGTCGGTGGCGACGCGTTGTAGCCCACGGGTGATCTCGGCGAAGTACGGGTCGGAGACGTCGTGCACGATCACGCCGACCGCGCTGCGGTGCGAGCGGGCCAGCAGTTGGGCGTGCGCGTTCGGCACGTACTGCAGTGCGGCGACGGCGGCGAGCACCCGCTCACGCAGCTCGTCGATGACCGGTTTGCTGCTGCCGTTGATCAGCGGGAGGCGGTGGCGGGTGAGATGCCCGCCCGACGGGCCACATCGGACAGCGTCGCCATGGCCAGCCCTCTCGATCTGTGACGGTGTTTCGCCGCGCCGGCTGGCGTCACCGTACATCGTGGTGCTCTTGCGAACGGCGGCTGATCCACTCGGTCACCTGGGATTCGCGGTGCCCGGCCGCCGCCGCCCATGGCCCGGAGGACTACCTGCGGGTGTACGACGAGCTGCTGAGCGCCGCCGGGGAACCAGTGGTGCTGCACTGGCTCGGCCCGATGTTCGATCCGGCGCTGGCCGGTTACTGGGGATCGCCCGACCTGGACCTGGCCGCCGACACGGTCATCGAAGTGATCACGGCGCACCGGCCCATGGTGGACGGCATCAAGGTGTCGCTGCTGGACGCTGCCCGGTGACGGGTGCATCGAGCTGCGTCGAATGCGCGAGGCCGTCGACGCCGCCGGCTACGGCGGCCCGATCGAGGTGGAAGTCATCTCCGCCGCGGCGTGGGCGCGTCCCGGCGCGCAGGTTCTGGACGCGGCGATCGCCGACTACCTGCGCCACGTCGTGTGAGGGCTGGCCCGCACCGCGACGCGGGGGTAACGGTGCTCCGCCGGAAGGTGGCAGGGTTCCCCGGCGCGGATTGTGGGCTCCAGGTCGCCGGAAACATGATCTAGGCAAAGCCGGTCGATCATGATCTTATGTGCCCAGCGATCCGTAACGCCGCGCAAATCCTCGATTAACCGTCGCGGGCTTAGGTGGGGAGCGCTCCCACGAGCGGGTCGCGATAGATGAGGCAGCTCCACAACGGAGCGATGGAGAGGAGACTCGTGGCTACACGCACGAGCGGGAACAGGCTGCGAGGACTGGCGCTACCGGCGTTGGTCGTCGCGATGATCACCGGCACAACCGGTGTCGCGGGCTCGGCATCTGCAGCCCCCGGAGAACGACCGGGTCACAGCGGCCCGAGCTACTTCACCACCGGGTCCGACCGGAAGGTCACCCTGACCGACGGGGCCGACCGTCGTCCCGACCGCGGCGAGGCGGACAGCCCGAAGACCGCCGTAGACGCGAGCGGATCAGGCGTCTACATCGTCGAGCTGGCCGAGGAGCCACTGGCCACGTACGTCGGCGGGACGTCGGGGCTGGCGCGGACGCGTCCGGCGCCGGGCAGCCGGCTGGACGTGACGTCGGCGCCGTCGCGGGCGTACCGCAGCCACCTCGACGCGCAGCGGACCGCCGTTGCCAAGGCGGTCGGCGCCCAGGTCAGGGCGGCCTACACCACCGCCTTCAACGGGTTCTCCGCGAAGCTGACCGCCCCGCAGGCGACCGCGTTGCGGGCGGACAAGCGGGTCCGTGCCGTCACCGCCTCGCAGGCGCTCGGCAGCCGCTCGACGGCGTCCCTCGCGGCCACGGCGACGCCCACCGCCCCGACGCCCACCGCCGCGGCCGGGCCCGACCCGTCGGCAGCGGTCCAGACCCCCAAGCCGCCCAAGCCGCCCAAGCCGCCCAAGCCGCCCAAGCCCGGCCCCGCCACCGGTAAGGGCATGGTGATCGGCGTCCTGGACACCGGCATCTGGCCAGAGAGCGCATCGTTCGCCAAGAAGATGCCCGCGCCCCCGACCTGGCACGGCACCTGCCAGCCCGGTGTGGCCTTCGTGGCCGAGCACTGCAACGGCAAGATCGTCGGTGCCCGCTACTTCGCCGACACCTGGCTCGTCGGCGGCGGTTCGGTGCCCGAGGGCGAATTCCTGTCCCCCCGTGATGCGGTCGGGCACGGCACCCACACCGCCTCCACGGCGGCCGGCCTGCCCGTCTCGGACGTCACGATCGACGGTCGGCGCTTCGACCCGATCTCCGGGGTGGCACCGGACGCCCAGATCGCCGTCTACAAGGTGCTCTGGGCCGGCAGGGGCTACGACGCCGACATCATCGCCGGCATCGACGCGGCGGTCGCCGACGGCGTGCAGGTCCTGAACTTCTCGATCGGCTCGCAGCTCGGCGACTGGGAGGCCAACACTCCCATCGGCATCGCCTTCCTCAACGCCACCCTCTCCGGGGTCTTCGTCGCGGCGTCGGCCGGGAACACCGGCATCGTGAGCGGCGCCATCAGCAACGCGGCACCCTGGGTGACCACTGTCGGCGCGGCGGTGACGAACCTCGACGAGGCGACGCTCAAGCTGGGTGACGGCACGAAGCTGGTCGGTGGCTCGCTGGACGCGCTGCCGGGCGGCCGTTCGCGGTCGATGGTCTTCAACGACCAGGCCGGGTCGCCCGAGCTGGGCGCCGCATACTGCGCACCGGGCAGCCTGGACCCCGCCAAGATCAAGGACAAGGTGGTCGCCTGCGCGTTGTACGACACGTTCGGCTCTGTCGCCGAGATCAAGGCCAAGGGCGGGGCCGCGATGGTGCTGTTCGACCCGGTCGGCAACTACCGGGTCAACTCGATCTACAACTTTCCGGTGGTGTACCTGCCGACCGAGAAGCAGGCCGGCACGTTGTTCAACTACCTGATCCGCCACCCCACCGACGCGAAGGTGTCCGTGCGCGCCGGCGGTGACGGCTCCAGCGTCGCGGGTATCCCCAGCGTCGCGGACTTCTCCTCCACCGGGCCGGTCAAGGTGACCTACGGCGTCTTCAAGCCGGACCTGGTCGCCCCGGGGTCGGACATCATCGCCGCGGTCTCACCGCCGGGCAACTTCGGGCGGCAGTACGACGCGTACTCGGGCACCTCGATGGCGTCGCCGTACGTGGCCGGCGCGGCAGCGATCCTGCGCGCCACGCACCCGGACTGGACGCCGGGCAGGGTCGCCTCGGCGCTGCGCACGACCGCGACCGACACCGTCGGCACCACCAACCCCCTGGACCAGGGCAGCGGCTTCATCAACCTGGCCGGGGCCACCGACCCGGGGCTGGTCATCGAGCCGACCGCGGCAGAGCTGGTCGCCTTCAGCGAGACGGCCCAGCCCGACGGCAAGGAACTCAACCTGCCGGCCATCTCGCTGCGCGAGTACGACGGCACCCGCCCGGTGACCATCACCCGCACGCTGACCAACGTGGGCAAGGCGCGGGAGACCTACCGCTCGTCGGTGTCCGGCCTCAAGGGCATGGCGGTCAGCGTCACGCCGAAGTCGGTGACGCTGGCGCCGGGGAAGTCCGCGACGGTGACCATCACGCTGCGCCGGGGCAGCGCCCCCTGGGACCGGTACGTGACCGGGTCGATCACCTGGAAGGGCAAGTGGCACAGCGCCCGGATCCCGGTCGCCGCCCGCCCGTGGGGGATCAGCCCTCGGCCGTACGGTGACGACGGCGAGGAGTTCGGCCGGATGACCATCGGCGCCTACGGCATGATCCAGCCGGGCTTCACCGGGCCGCTCGCCGGTCGCAGCACCGGTTACACGCCGGTGCGGCGGACGACCTACTCGATGCCGGCCGGCGTGTACGGCGGCGTGTTCGACCCGAGCGCCTCCGGCGTGAAGAAGGTCGACTTCACCGTGCCGGCGAACACCGCGGGCATCATCGTCGAGACCGACACCGAGGACCCGAACACGAACCTCGATCTCTACCTGTACAAGGGCGACACCCTCGTGTACAGCAGTGACAGGTACTGGACCAGCACGGAGCAGGCGTACAAGTTCCTGCCCGAGCCCGGGCGCTACACGGCGTACGTGTTCGCGCAGGTCTCCGATGGTCCGGTCGTCGACTTCGAGCTGCGGCACGCCATCATCGGCCGCAACGCCCGGTATTCGCCTGCCACGCTGACCGTGCCGTCCACGACGGAGCGCGGTCAGAGTGTCAACTTCACGTTGAAGCCGAACAAGCCGTTGGCCGAGGGCGACTTCTGGGCGTACACCGAGTGGAGCACCAACGGGACGGTCATCCCGGGCAACCTCGTCTACACCCAACAGAGTTCCTGGCAGTAATTCCCAACGGAGCGTGGGGCGGTGCCGGTGGGCGCCGCCCCACGCTTTGTCAGCGCTGCCAGGCGTCGATGGTCTGCACACCGTCGCGTACGGTCTGGTCCAGGATCTCGGGGTTGCCGCTGCTGCCCTCCCAGCCCTGATCGTTGAAGACGGTCACCGCACCGTCGACACGTGCCACGGCGATCTGGCTGGAGCCGTCGCCGCCGGTGCGTTCACCGTTCAGCTTCGTCGCGGCCCACGTGAGGGTCACCGGCAGGGCCTCGTCCCCGACCCCGGGCAACGTCTTGCTTGCGACCTTGACCGGGTTGCCGCCCTGGTCGTACGAGGGGCACGCCTCGACGGCGCCGCGCAGCCGCCGCAGGTAGTCGACGGCGCCGTCACCCTCGAAGGCGAAGATCGTCTGATCGATCGTCCCCTGTGGCGCGTAACTGTCCGGGGCGCCGGCCTTCTGGTAGGTAAGCCTCATCGCGGCGCTCGCGGTGACCTGCCGACCTCCGGTGCCGAACTCGTTGCCGCACAGCGTGGGCAGCGCGTCGGTGACGTCCACGGCCCGTCGTGAGGACTTCCGCAGCTCGGGCGGCAACTCGACGAAGGCCGACGTCGGGATGGTCGTCGGGGCGCTGGCGCTGGTGCTCGCGGACGGCGGGCCGGCCGGGCTCGGGTGCTGCTGGCCAACTCGAACCTGGTCGGCGACTGGGCGACCTGGCCGGAGCGCGCCGTCCCGCCTCACCGCCCACGACGGGCTCGTCGGGTGCGAACCACCGTCGACGACACCGCGGCCAGTTCGGGCAGCGCGGGCAGAAACACGGTGGGAACCCCCAACGACTGGTTCATCCCGGCCAGCTGATACTCGTTCCGCAGGTCGGTCGTGTTCCGTACGCCGCGCACGATCACTCCGATGTCATGGCGACGGCAGTAGGTGGAGGTCAGCCCACTCCCTGCCACGACGGTGACGGAGGTCCAGCCGGTCGGCAGAATCGCCCGGATGACGGCTGCCGGGGTAGACGGCGCGTACGCGTGGCCGACCGTCAGTCACGGTGCAACACCCGCTGCGCGTCGCGGCTGACCTGCTCACCGGCCAGCGTGGCCCAGGAGGCGAAGAGTTCCCGGAAGTAGGCGCCGTGCCGGGCCCGCACGGCTGGATCCTGCTCGATGACGTCCAGTTCGTTGACGATGCTCAAGTCCACGAGAGACCGCAGTCGAGCCGCATCCGGCGTTCGCACCTGACCTGTGAAGCGGTCGAACACCTGGCCGGTCTTGGTCAACTCCCGCCAGCTTCGCCCACGGTCGCAAGCGCCGTACAGATAGACGAGCTCCTCAGCTTCGGCACCCACGAGGTCCCGCAACACCGCACGATCGGCCGGATCAAGCAGAGCGAGGTCGAAGCCGTCGGTGCCGTAGACGGCGTGGGTGAGGCCCGCCGCCTGTACGTCACAGTCGCAGCCGAGCAGGGCGAGTCGTTCGCTGACCCGACACAGGTGGGCGTACAGGTTGCCGCCGGGATGCGCGATCTGCTCAGCTCCCTGCCGGCGGAGCCAGCCCCGTACGCCGTCGTCGTTGCTCATGGCCCGATCGTAGGCAGTGGCGGTCGGATTCGTTCCCTGGGTCACGTCGACGGCGATGACGGTGACGTTGTCATGCCCACCCTGGTCGATCGCCAGGGCCACGAGGTGGCTGCGCTGTCGAAAATCGTCTGGTCGAGGCGGATCGCCTGTAGTGGCCAGGCGGGTAGCGTCGAGCTGTGGGATGGGAGATGTCGGGAAGCGACTTTTGGCGGTCAGCCGAGGCATGGATTTACCAGTCACCACGGCGCTGCCGGCGTGCTCGTCGGCTCTACGTTGAAGGCGAGCCGGATGGCAAGGGGGCACGGGTGCTCGTGCCGAATCGACTTCCGTCGTCAAGTGGCTGAGCAGCTCCGGCAGGCCCGACAGGGTCCTATGACAGGGTCCGTCGCCCTTGACCTGCAATTCCACTCCGCACGAAAGAATCCTGCCGCGATCCATCGCATGGCGAAGTGGGCACTGGACGTTCTTGGCAGGGCCCCGGAGTAGTCCGCGAATGTCCTCTTTTGCCTGGCGTTGTCCTGAGGGCCGTGCCCGGATGAGGAGCGAGCACGACACCTGTGGATCATGAAGTTGTCTACGCTTCAAGACTCACCAAGGGTGTCGTGATCGCTGTGTCATCATCGCTCACCGCCGGGGCGGGTCACGCCGCGGCTGCCGCCATCGGTGCCGATTCACCGTCTGCGGGCTTGCTGGACCGGTTGGCGCAGGTCGCCGACCCTCGTGATCCTCGTGGTGTGCGGTACCGGTTGGCGACGTTGCTGGCGATCGTCACGATGAGCAGTCGGGTATGCGTCGGTTTGACTTGCGGACGGCTCGCCGCCGGCCGTCGTCGTGTTACGGACCAGATTCGGATACGTGTCCACGTCTTGACGGCGATAAATGTTAACGCTATCAATGAGAGGTAGCGGGCACGGCGGGCACGGTCGGACGGGGACCGTGCCCGCCACGGATGATCGGCTCGCGGTGGGCGGGAGGGCAAGGCGATGGCGCGTCGGAAGCTCACGTACCGCAAGTGGTCAGCGGTGGCCGCCGCCCTGGTGATGGCGGCGATCAGCTCCCTGGCGGGGCCGGCCGCTCCGGTGCGGGCCGCCGCCGTCACCTTCACCAACCCGTTGGCCGAGCAGCGTGCCGATCCGCATATCTACCGGCACACCGACGGCTACTACTACTTCACCGCCACGGTGCCCGAGTACGACCGGATCGTGCTGCGCCGTGCCACCACCCTTCAGGGGCTCGCCACCGCGACCGAGCGGGTGATCTGGCGTCGGCACGCCAGCGGCGAGATGGGCGCGCACATCTGGGCTCCGGAGATCCACTTCATCGACGGCCGGTGGTACGTCTACTTCGCCGCCGGCCGCACCGACGACATTTGGGCCATCCGGCCGTACGTGTTGGAGAGCAGCGCCGCGAACCCGCTCGACGGCCCGTGGACAGAGCGGGGCCAACTCCAGCCGGCGCGCAGCAGCTTCTCCCTCGACGCCACCACCTTCGTGCACCACGGCCAGCGTTACCTGGCCTGGGCGGAGTACGCCGGCAGCAACTCGAACATCTACCTCGCCCGAGCCGTCAACCCCTGGACGTACACGGGCACCCCGACCCTGATCGCCACCCCGACGTACGCCTGGGAGACCCGGGGCTACCGGGTTAACGAGGGACCGGCGGTGCTGATCCGTAACGGCCGGATCTTCATGACCTACTCGGCGAGCGCCACCGACGCCAGTTACGCCATCGGGCTGCTCACCGCCTCGGCGAACGGCGACCTGCTGAACCCGGCATCGTGGGGCAAGCGCGCCACACCGTTGCTGGCCAGCGACAGCCGGACCGGTCAGTACGGCCCGGGGCACAATTCGTTCACCGTCGCCGAGGACGGCAGCGACGTGATCGTCTACCACTCCCGCAACTACGAGCGGTACCTCGGCAACGGCTACGACCCGCTGAGCGACCCGAACCGGCGTACCCGGATCCAGCGGGTCTACTGGAACGCCGACGGCACTCCGAACTTCGGTGTACCGGTGCCGGACGGCCTGACCCCGGTTCGGCTACGCGCCCACGACCTGCCCGACCGCTACCTGCGGCACTGGGAGTTCCGGTTCCGGCTGGAGCCGAACGTGACGAACCTGGCCGACTCGCAGTTCCGGATCGTCGCCGGCCTGTCGAACTCCGCGGCGATCTCGCTGGAGTCGACCAACTATCCCGGCCATTTCCTGCGGCACCGCAACCACCAGATCTGGGTGGAACGCAACGACGGCTCGAATCTCTTCCGGCAGGACGCCACCTTCACCCGGAGGGCCGGGCTCGCCGACGCCACGAAGCTGTCCCTGGAGTCGGTCAACTTCCCCGGCCAGTACGTCCGTCACCGCGACGGCCTGCTCTACCTGGAGGCGGTAGCGGACGCGGCCGGACGCGCGTCGGCCACCTTCGCCCTGGAGTAGCCCGTCGCGGCCCGTGCCGGAGCCTGCCTGTCGGAGGGCGTACCTAAACTCCCGCGACATGGTGACGGTGGCCTATGTGGACGAGAGCACCACGGGTGCTCGGACTTCCGTGTGGGCCTTATCCGTCGGGTAGCCGCCGGGTCAAGTGGCCCGGCCCGCCGGCGTTCGCGGCGCAGCCGGTAGCGGGGCCGCCGGCAGGTCGTGTGGGCACCTCGGCACGACCTGCCGGCGGGGTTCACCTGGTGGCGGGACGTCGGGTGAGGGCGAACCCGACCACGCCCGCGACCGCGGCCAGCATTCCGCCGACGCTGGTCCAGACCCAGCGGGAGCCGGCCTCGGGCAGCCAACCGGTGAGGCTCAGGCTCCAGCCGTCGTCCCCGTCGCCCGCCGGTGCGATCGTCGGCTCGGCGTCCAGTACGGTGCCGGCGTTGGCCGGTGGCACCAGATCCGCTTCCAGTCTGCCGTCGTCGGCGGAGCTGCCGGCGTCGTCGGTGGTCGAGACCAGCAGGTCCACGTCGATCGGCAGGCCGAGGTCGGGCTCGGGCACGTCGACCACGGCCAGGCGCACGTAGTAGGTGCCGGGCAGTGGGTCGCCGGACCATGGCTCGGCCCAGGGGCGCACCCGCCGCATCGTGCAGCCGATGCCGACGGCACGCACCGCGGCGTCGGCGGTCGGCGTCTGGGCACCGGCCGTGCACGCCTGCCGGCGGCGCAGCCCGTCGAAGACCTCCACGGTCCAGGTGGATCGACCGTTGCGGTTCTGCGCGAGGGTGACCGTCGCGGTGATCTCGTGGATCTCACCCGCAGCCGCCGGGAACGACCAGTAGAGGTATTCACCCGTCGAGGCGGCGACCCGGACGGGTTGGCCGGCGGCGACCGGGGTGGCGGTGAGGTACGAGGTGCCGGCCCTGGTGACGGTGACGGCACCCGGGGAAGGGGTGGGGGTGGGCGCAGCGAGCGCCGTGCCGGGGGTCAGGGCGACACCGGCGGCGATCAGTGCGGCGGCGGTTGCCCAACGGATACGCATCTCTCAGTTCCTCCAGGTGGCTACCCACCAGCGGGTGAGCAGGCCGGTGACGAGCCCGGTGAGCAGGCCGGCCAGGGTCAGCAGGAGCAGCAGCACCCAGCCGCGGCCCAGGTCCGGCCCGTCCGGAGCGGACGACGCGGCGACCAAGTCGATGGTCAGCTCGACGGGCATGCCCGGGTCCGCCGCGGTGCCCGCCCGCGGCGAGAACATGTTGCTGACCACCAGGCAGACGGTGGTGACGGCCGAGGGCGCGCTGGTTTGCGGCGTCGGGTCGGTCTCCTCGGGCCGCTCGGCGTCCTCCCCGCCCGACCAACGAAGGCCGGTGGAGATCACGTCGGTACGTCCGCTGCCGGCGTCCACTCCGCGGACCAGCTCCCGGCCGTCCGCCGTGGTGGCCCGCAGCAGTACGCCGTGGTCGGGATTGACCGGGCGGTCGAGCGCGATGCTGACCGAGGCGCGTAGCTCCTGTCCCGGCCGTACCGGCACCCGGTACCAGCGATGCTCGGAGAAGGTCTCCCGGTCCGTGTAGACGCCGGGAGAGAGCAGGGGCGCACCGGGGCAGGCGTTCGTCCCGTCGACCTTCGCCGGGGTGGTGGCGTACGTGTCGCGGGCCCGGTCCACCAGTTGCTTCAGCCGGTCGGTCAGATCCTCGGCGCTCTGCGCGGCCGTGTAGGTGCCGCCGGTGGCGGCGGCGATGCAGAGCAACTGCCGGCGCACCTTCTCGTCCGGTGCGAGACCGAGGGTGTCCACCACCAGCGTGGTGCCCTTGGCGGCCAGTTCCCGGGCCACCTCGCAGGGGTCCGGTGGGGCGCAGGTGTCCTCGCCGTCGGTGATCAGCACGATCCGGCGGGCGGTGACACCGGTACCGAGATCCTTGGCGGCCTCGCGCAGGGCGAGCCCGACCGGGGTGAAGCCGGTCGGGCGCAGGGTCGCCACGGCGGCCTTGGCCTGCGTCCGGTCGACCGGGCCGACCGGCACGATCTGCTGGGTGTCCAGGCAACCCTGCTGCTTGTTCTTGCCCTGGTAGGTGGCGCCCAGCACCCGGATGCCCAACTGGGTCTCGTCGGGCAGGGCGTCCACCACCTCGCCGAACGCCTGCTGGGCAACCGAGATCCGGCTGCGTCCGTCGATGTCGGCGGCCCGCATCGAGCCACTCACGTCCAGCACGAGCTGGACCCGGGGTGGCTCGGTGGGCGGTTCCGCCCGGTCGTCGGCGAGTGCCGGCACCGGGCCGGCCAGCGTGGTCGCCGTCAGCAACCCGAGGAGGGCGGCTGACGACCATCTCTTGTTGATCACCGAGCGGAGTGTAGACAAGTCCACTCAGGACAAGTCATCGGGTCGCCGGTCGGCTACCGGGGGGCGAGCGTGGCGGCCGTGCGTACGAGGTCGGCGTCGACCGCGAAGCTGCCGCTGATCAGCGTGGGCGGGTGGTCGACCGGCGCCTCGGTTACCCGGGCGGGGGAGATCCGCGCGGTGAACGTCCCGGCGTCGGGATCGAGCCGTACCAGGGCGTCGTGGAAGTCGAGCCAGTTGCCGACGACCGGATGCCACACCTTGTAGACGGTCTCCTTCGCACTGAAGATCACCGCCGGCCAGTGGGTGCCCGGTGGCAGGTGTGCGACCTGCTCGTCCTCCTCGGGCAGGCAGATCAGTCGGCGTACCCCCGCACTGAGTTCGCGGTGTTGCTCGGCGTCCATGCCGACCGCCCGGATCTCGTCACTACGGGCGACGGCTGCGGCACAGTAGCCGCGGGTGTGCGTGATGGTGCCGACCAGGCCGGCCGGCCAGACGGGTGAGCGGTCGGCGGCGGCCGGTACGGCGACCGGCGGCAGGCCGAGCGTGGCCATGGCACGGCGGGCGCACATCCGGCCGGCGGTGAAGTCCCGGCGGCGGCTGTCCACCGCGTGGTCGCCGAGACAGGCCGCCTCGGCCGCGTGCAACCGGCCGGACCAGTCGTCCGGCCCCGCTACGGCCACCGCGACGGCGGGCGGGAGCAGATCACGCACCTGCGGCTCCGGGGTAGCCCCTTCGGCCGGTGGCGCCGGTACCAGCGACCGGCGACGATGAATACTTCCGGCTGATGCAGTGCCCGGGGCGGGTCGCGGCGGCCATGGTTGGTCAACGTACCGCAACGACGAACGCCGCTGCGTTCCCGGGCGCTGTAGATGAGCACGGGCACGTTCGACCCGACGGTGGGCGGCAGAGCCCGCCGTCACCGGTGGAGACGGAGAGGAGCGCGATGACGGGTGTTACGGATCGCTCGGGTGCCACGGTGGCAGCGGCGGACGGAGCCGCGTCGCCCGGGCGGGCGGGTGAGCACGTCCCGGTGGCCCCCGAATGGACGTGTGGCATCTGTGGCGCCGAGTGGCCTTGTGCCCCGAAACGGGAGCAGTTGCTGATCGAGTACGGCGTGGATCGGCCGATGCTCAGTGTCTACCTGGGCGCCTGTCTCGCCGCCGCCGCCGAGGATCTGCATCTCGCCGGATCGACGTCGCTGCAGGAGAGGTTCTTCGGCTGGCTGCCGCCTCGCCCCAGACGACCCTGACCATCTCGTCCGGACGAGCTGGCCGCACTTCGATGTCGGGCGATGTCACGGGGAGCTGAGTGGCTGGACGCAACGGTTCAGCCATCTGTCGTACGGTGGCTCCGGGCGGCGCAGCGTCCCCGAGGAGTCACCCTGCGACAACCGTGGCCGCAACTTCTTGTCGCATTCGGCATTCGTCGGAAATCTGACTCACGCCGCCCCGTTGTGCCCTCGGTCGCGGGTGGTTAAGCTGCTGGTGCGCGCCCCAATCGCCCGCTTCCCCCGTGGCAGGCGATCGGGGCGCGTCCTATTTCCGACGCAGGGCCCGTACGCCTCGGCGTACGGGCCCTGCGGTGGTGTCAGATCCAGCGGCCGTCCAACCACATCCGCGCGGACCAGTCCTCGTACGGCAACACCAAGCCGACGAAGATCGGATAGAAGTACGCGAAGCAGAGGACGACAAGCGCCACGTACGCCCCGGCGATCACCCCGCCGACCAGCCGGCGGTCCCGGCTGGCCTCCTCGTGAGCGCCGGTCACGGCCAGGGTGCCGCTCGGTCCGGCCGGTGAGGCGATGGCCCCCAGCACGTAGACCACGGCCAGCACCAGGAACGGCAGCGTGGGCGCGGCGTAGAAGGAGAACATCGTCCGGCCGTCGAGGGCGAACCAGAACCAGGGCAGCAGCCCGGCCGCCACGGCGAGCAGGATCGCTCCGGCGCGCCAGTCCCGCCGGGCCAGGCCGAGCCAGACCAGCGCCACCAGCGCCGGCAGGAAAGACCACCACAGCAGCGGGGTACCCAACAGCAGTACCTCCTCGGCGCAGCTCGCCGCGCCACACGGGCCCTCGCCGGTCCAGTGGAACGCCACCGGCCGGCCCAGCAGCAGCCACTGCCACGGCCACGACTGGTACTTGTGTGGGTCGTCGAGCTGGCTGTGGAAGCCCAGCGCCGCTTCGTGGTACTGAATCAGGTTCCACAGCGGGCCGACGAGGGGCGCGTCGCTGAGCCCGGCGTCCGGGTACCGCTCAGCGAGCCGGTAGTAGCCCTCCTGGCTGAACAGCCAGCCGGACCACGTCGCGACGTACGTCACCGCCATCAGCACACCGGCGAGCACCATCCAGGGCACGCCGTCGAGCAGGGTGTCCCGCCACGGCCGGGGTACCCCCGCCGAGCGCCGGGCCCCGACGTCCCAGAGGAGCATCAGCAGGGCGAAGACGGGTACGAAGAACAGCGCGCTCCACTTGACCCCGAAGGCACAACCGAGCAGCACCCCGGTCGCCAGCCGCCACCAGGGCCAGTTCCGCCACCCGCCGGCCGGGCGACCGACCCGCCCCCGGGCGGTCGGATCCAGCCCGGCCTCCAGTGCCTGGGCCCATCGGCGGCGGGTCGCGTCGCGATCCAGCACCAGCGCACCGAAGGCGGCCAGGATGAAGAAGAGCAGGAAGATGTCGAGCAGCGCGGTGCGGGAGAGCACCAGATGGAACCCGTCGACCGCGAGCAGCAGGCCGGCGGCGCAGCCCAGCACAGTGGAGCGGAACATCCGACGGCCGATGCGGACCATGAGCAGCACCGACAGGGTGCCCAGCAGTGCCGCAGAGAAGCGCCAGCCGAACTCCGGCGCGGTGGTGAACAGGTGGCCGGGCACCGAGATGCCGTGCTCGGCGTCGCTGTAGCCGAAGGCCCACTCGCCGAAGCCGATCAACCACTTGCCCAGCGGCGGGTGGACCACGTACGACGGCGCGTTGTTCGTGTAGTTCCACTCCACGCTCTTGTCGATCAGCCCCCAGCCGTCCCGGGCGTAGTAGACCTCGTCGAAGATCTTGCCGGGCGGATGGCTGAGGTTCGCGAACCGGAGAACCGCCGCGATGACCACGACCACCGCCGTGGCCAGCCATGAACGATCGTCCAGCCCGGCCTCGACGGTGGCCAGCCGGCGGCGGATCGCCGCCGGTACGCCACCCCCCGCCGGACCGGGGGCGGTGGCTGTGGTCGTTTCCGGCTCCGCGGGCTGGTCGGGGCTCGCGCTCTGTGCTGTCGACGCACTCGTCACCCGGCGATCGTAGGCTGCCAAGGGGGTCGGTGGTGCCTGTCGTCCCCATATCCGGTACGCCCGTCGATTAAGGAGTGCGCTGCCGTGGGTCAAATGTCCGAAACCGGTCGCCTGATTCTGCTCGGCGCGCCGCTCGGCAATCCCGCCGACGCCTCCACCCGACTACGGGACACTCTCGCCGCCGCCGACGTGGTCGCCGCCGAGGACACCCGCCGGCTGAGCCGGCTCGCCCGCGACCTCGACGTGACCATTCCCGGCCGAATCGTCTCGTACTTCGAGGGCAACGAGGACCGGCGCACCCCGGAACTGGTCGAGGTGCTCACCGAGGGATACGTGGTAGCGCTGGTGACCGACGGTGGCATGCCGAGCGTCTCCGACCCCGGCTACCGGTTGGTCCGCGCCGCCCTGGACGCCGGGGTGCCGGTCAGCGCCGCGCCCGGTCCCAGCGCCGTCACCACCGCCCTGGCCCTGTCCGGGCTGCCCTGCGACCGGTTCTGCTTCGAAGGGTTCCTGCCCCGTGCCACCGGCGCCCGGCGCGCCCGGCTGCGGGCACTGGCCGCCGAGGAACGGACGTTGGTCATCTTCGAAGCGCCGCACCGGATCGCCGCCGCGCTGACCGACCTGGCTGACACGTTCGGCCCCGACCGGCCCGCCGCCGTCTGCCGCGAGCTGACCAAGACGTACGAGGAGGTGCTGCGTAGCCCGCTCGGTGAATTGGCCCGGTGGGCCGCCGACGGCGACCCGCGTGGCGAGATCACCCTCGTGGTGGCCGGTGCGCCCGCCGCACCTGCCGTCCGTCCCGACGACGACGCGCTGCGTGCGGCGGTGGCCGAGCGCGAGGCGGCGGGCCGGAGCCGCCGGGACGCGATCACTGACGTCGCGGCCGAGTACGGGTTGCGCCGGCGCGACGTCTACACGCTCGTGCACCAGTGAGGCCAGGTACTACCAGGCGGCGATCAGGAAGCCGAGGGCGGTCAGCGGCGGGCCGGCCAGCGAGGCGGCGATCGCCCAACGCCGCTCGGTTCGATCGGGCAGCCGGGTCGCACCGGTCCAGCGGGCGATGCCCACCGCGCAGCCGAGCACCGCGAGCACCCCGAGCAGCCATCGCAGCTGGGCACCCAGCCCACGGTCGGCGTACGCGACGTGACCGTCCGGGCCGGTCACCCGGGCGGGTAGGGCCGAACCGGGCACCGCACGCTCCCGGGACACCCCGCTGATCCGTACGCCGTGGATCCGGAACTCCGCCTCCGCCGCCGTGAAGATGCCTCGGCACCGCTGGGTCAGGCCGTCGCCGGTGCACCTGGTGACAACCACCGTGCCGGAGGTGGCGTGCCCGACGGCGAGCCAGAGCGGACCGGCGCTGACCCAGGCGAAGAAGGCCGCCGCGAGGCTCAACCCGATCAACGCGGCCAACCCTGCCAGCGGATCCGGCGGGTGGCTGCTGCGTTCCCGACGCCGGCGCACCGGCCATAATCGCCGCCACCACCGCTCGGCGTCGCCGGGCTCCTGCCGCACCGGCGTGCCGTCCCAGTGCACCTGCTCGATCGGTGCCCAGAAGGTGTCCTCGTCCGGCGTACCGTCGTCGTGCGATCGGCCCCGACGGCCCCGACGTCCGGCCGGCCGGACCGGAACCCGCCGTGGCAGCGTGTCCACCGGCGCGCCGGTCGTCGGCTCCACCTCGACTCCGGTGCGTGACCCGACCGTGACGGCGTCGGCCCGTTCCGGCCCGGCCGCGCCGGTCTCCAGCTCCGATGTCAACGAGGGCAACGCGCGGGGCTGAGGTGCCACCGTCTGGGTACGCGGCGACGCGGTGGAATCCACCCCCGGGTCGGAAGGAGGTCCGTCGGAGTGGTCTCGGGCGGCTCGGCTGCCAGTCACGCGTTTCATTGGACACCGGCGAGCGGGGTTGATCGGGCAGCTCAGGCCGCGTGTCGATGACAATTCGGACTATTTGTCGAGGGTGGTTGGCTCATCGTGCCGACCAGGGACCCCTATTGGTTCGCGGTCACCTCCCAGGGGTCACTAGGCTTTCTGTCCATGAGTCACGTTCTCGCGGCGGTGGCCTGGCCGTACGCCAACGGCCCGCGCCACATCGGCCACGTCTCCGGTTTCGGCGTTCCCTCCGACGTCTTCGCCCGGTACATGCGGATGGCCGGTCACGACGTGCTCATGGTCTCCGGCACCGACGAGCACGGCACGCCGATCCAGGTGCAGGCCGACGCCGAAGGGCTGAAGCCGCGGGAACTGGCCGACCGGTACAACCGGGTGATCGTCGAGGACCTGCACGGTCTCGGCCTCTCCTACGACCTGTTCACCCGCACCACCACGGGCAACCACTACGCCGTGGTGCAGGAGCTGTTCGAGGGGATGTACCGCAACGGCTACATCGTGCCGAAGACCACCATGGGTGCCATCTCGCCGTCCACCGGGCGGACCCTGCCCGACCGGTACATCGAGGGCACCTGCCCGATCTGTGGCTACGACAGCGCCCGGGGCGACCAGTGTGACAACTGCGGCAACCAGCTCGACCCGATCGACCTGATCAACCCACGGTCGAAGATCAACGGGGAGACGCCGGAGTTCGTCGAGACCGAGCACTTCTTCCTCGACCTGCCCGCCCTGGCCGACGTGCTGCGGCAGTGGCTGGACACCCGGGAGGGCTGGCGTCCGAACGTGCTGCGCTTCTCCAGGAACCTGCTGGACGACCTGCACCCCCGGGCCATCACCCGCGACCTGGAGTGGGGCGTGCCGATCCCGCTCGACGGCTGGCGTGACCGCACCGACAAGCGGATCTACGTGTGGTTCGACGCCGTCATCGGCTACCTGTCCGCGTCCATCGAGTGGGCCCGCCGCATCGGCGACCCGGAGGCCTGGCGCAAGTGGTGGTCCACCGACGGTGAGGGGAAGGACTCGCAGGCCTACTACTTCATGGGCAAGGACAACATCGTCTTCCACTCGGTGATCTGGCCCGCCCTGCTGGCCGGCTACTCCGGTGAGGGCGGTCGGGACGGCGAGCCGGGCCGGCTCGGCCGGCTCAACCTGCCCACCGAGGTGGTCTCCAGCGAGTTCCTGACCATGGAGGGCCGCAAGTTCTCCTCGTCGCGCCGGGTGGTCATCTACGTCCGGGACTTCCTCCAGCGCTACGACGCCGACGCGTTGCGCTACTTCATCGCGGTGGCCGGGCCGGAGAGCAACGACACCGACTTCACCTGGGCCGAGTTCCTGCGCCGCAACAACGACGAGCTGGTCGCCGGCTGGGGCAACCTGGTCAACCGGTCCGTCTCGATGGCGGCGAAGAACTTCGGCGAGATCCCACCGATCGGCCCGGACGGGCTCACCGAGGCCGACGAGGCGCTGCTAACCGTGGCGCGCGCCGGCTTCGGCACGGTCGGCGACCTGATCGCCAGGCACCGGCAGAAGCAGGCCATCGGCGAGGCGATGAAGGTGGTCGCCGAGGCCAACCGGTACCTCTCCGAGCAGGCGCCGTGGAAGCTCAAGGACGCCGCGGACAAGCCGCGGATGGGCACCATCCTGCACGTCGCCCTCCAGGTGGTCAGCGACGCCAACACGCTGCTCACCCCGTTCCTGCCGCACTCCGCGCAGAAGATCCACGAGCTGCTCGGTGGCACCGGGGTGCACGCACCGATGCCGGTCATCGAGGAGGTCGCCGACCTCGACGTCGGTCCCGCGTACCCGGTGCTCACCGGGGACTACACGCAGGGCGCGCGGTGGGAGTCCATACCGCTCGTGGTGGGCCGGACGCTCGCGGCGCCCAAGCCTGTCTTCCGCAAGCTCGACCCCTCGATCGTCGAGGAGGAGCTGGCCCGGCTCGAAGGCTGACCCCTCCGACCGTCCGCCACGGGCGCGACCCGCTCGGGGTCGCGCCCGTGGCGTGACATGTTCGCCCGTCCGTCGTGGCGGGCGCCGGACGTCGGCCCGACCCGCATCAGGCGCGGGCCATGACCGGCGAGCCGACGAACTCCATGATCGCCTTGTTCACCTCGTCGGCGTTGGTCCACGGGATGCCGTGCGGCGCGCCCTTGAGGGTGACCAACCGGCTGTCGGCGAGCATCGGCTGCAACCGCTGACCCGTCTTCGGGTACGGCAGCACGTTGTCCTTGTCGCCCTGCACGATCAGCACCGGCACGTCGATCCGGGACACGTCGGCCCGGAAGTCGGTGCCCCAGGCGTCCACGCAGTCGTGCGTGGCCTTGGCCGAGCCCATCGCCCCGATGTTCCAGTGCGCCCGGTACGCCTCCTCGCTCACCAACTTGCCCTTGTTCTCGTCGTAGTTGAAGAAGTTGTTGCAGAACTGGGTGAGGTAGGCGAACCGGTCCTGCGTGATCGCCTGCTTGAAGCCCTCGAAGAGACTCGGCTCGACACCCTCCGGGTTGTCCGGCGCCTGCCGCAGGTACGGCGCCAGCGGTGCCAGCAGTACCGCCCGGTCCACCCGCTCCGAGCCGTACGCGCCCAGGTAGCGGGTCACCTCGCCGGTACCCATCGAGTGACCGACCAGGATCGCGTTGCGCAGATTTAGCTCGGCCATCAGCACGTCGAGGTCGGCGGCGAAGGTGTCGTAGTCGTACCCGAACGTCGGCTGCGCCGAGTTGCCGAAACCACGCCGGTCGTACGTGATCACCCGGTAGCCGGCGTCGAGCAGCGGTCCGGAGACCTTCTCCCAGGTCGCCCCATTGAAGGGGAAGCCGTGGATCAGCACGATCGGCTGACCCGACCCATGGTCCTCGTAGTACAGGTCGATGGGCGCGGAGTTCTCCGTGCCGACGGTGATGAAGGGCATCTCGTCCTCCTGTAGGGGTGGAAAACCGAGGCTTCCCCGGCGGGCATCCGATATTCCTGCGCCGCCCGACTGACGGGCCAGGTCAGCGGAGATACGGGTGGTCCACCACCTGGTCGTCGGTCACCTCACCGCCCGGGGCCCACGTCTCGTAGACGCCCCGTTCGTGGCACTGTGCGCCGGTCGCGGCGACCGCGTCCGGATCCGGGCGTCGCAGCCGCAACCGCAGCCAGCCCGCCTCCTCACGCAACACCAGGCACGGCACCCCCCGCCAGGCGGCCAGGCGCAACCGTCGGCTCACCCCGTCGACCGGGTACCGGGCGGCCCGGGTCAGCGCCAGTACCCGGAAATCGCCGGGCAGGTCGGCGACCGCCTCGTACTCCCCGCCCGCGTACGTGCCCACCAGGCGGGTCGACCGCGGCGCCTCCCCGGTCGGCACGTACTCCTGTTCCGGGGACAGACCCGGCACCGCGGCGAGCAGGTGTCGCCACTGCGGCCCGACCATCCGCAGCCAGCCCCGCTGCTCGGCCTGGTAGGCGTAGAGCACCACCTCCAGGCCCTCCGCCGGGTAGGCCAGCAGGGTGGCGTTCGCGGTCATCGGCAGGTCGGCGAAGTCCCGGGTGACGAACTCGGGGATCAGGTGGTGATTGCTCGGCGTGAAGCCGGTGCCCAGCACCGCCGGGCCCAACCGGTCCCGGGCACCCAGCGCCGTCAGCCCGCGGTACGCCGCGCCCGCCGGCACGTCGTAGTCGCCCGGGTCGGCGGCCCGCCAGCGCAACGCGTACGTCACGTCCGCGCCGTCCCGGCTGTCCCCGCCGTCGGTGCGCAGCACGCTTGTCGTCATCGGGGTACGCAGGTGCGCGACGTCATGTTCCCGGTAGCAGAACCCGTGCGGCAGCCAGCCGCGTACGTACCCGGCGAGCTGCCGGGCGGAGAGGATCTTCATCATCCGGGTGCCCCGCCGTACGCCGGCCGAGGCACGTACCGTCGTGATCAGCGGGTCGTCCGCGGCGGCCGGCTGCTGGGCGAGTCGGTGCACCTCCGCCCAGCCCCGCTCGCGGTGCAGCGGCACCAGCAGGGGAGCCTCCGGATCCTCGGCCTGTTCGGTCGCTCCGTGCACGGCGCGGACCTCGGTGACGTGCACGAACCGCCGCCACGGCAGCGTCGAGTTGACCCGGGGCGCCCATTCGAAGCCGGCCACCTCGTCGGCGCTGAACAACTCGTACGCCGCGCCCCGGGCGATCTCCTCCGCCGGATACACCGCGCCGCCGAACGCGACCCGCAGACCGGTCCGCTCCGGCACCGCACCTCCGGCCCGGAAAAGCTCACCTCGCGCGTCCACGTCGCGACGGTAGGTGCGTGGGGCGTAGCCGAGGTGAACTCCGGGTGGCCTCCGGGTGGCCTCGTCCGGTGTGTGATCCTGTCGAGGAGATGAGTGAGCCGACCGAGTCCCGTAGCCAGCGCGCGGCCCGCCGCGCCGGAGAGTTCCCACCCGCACCCGAGCCGTTGCCCCGACCGGTGCTGGACAGTCACACCCACCTCGACATCACCGTCAGCGAGGCCGGGGTACCCGGTGGCGGTGATCCCGCCGACCCGGTCGCCGCCGCCATCGACGTCGCCGCTGCCGTGGGGGTGGACCGGCTGGTGCAGGTCGGTGTCGACGTGGCCTCCTCCCGCTGGGGCGCCGAGGTGGCCGGCAGCTACCCGGCGGTGCTGGCCACGGTCGCGCTGCACCCCAACGAGGCGCCCCGGCTGGCCGACCTCGACGGCGCCCTGCGCGAGATCGAGGCACTCGCCGGTCAGGAGCGGGTCCGCGGTGTCGGTGAGACCGGGATGGACCGCTACCGCACCGGTGACGAGGGCCGCGCCGCGCAGGAGGAGAGCTTCCGGGCGCACATCGCCATCGCCAAACGGTACGGCCGGACGCTGGTGATCCACGACCGGGACGCGCACGCCGACGTGCTGCGCATCCTCGACGACGAGGGCGCACCGGACACAGTGGTGATGCACTGCTTCTCCGGCGACGCCGAGTTCGCCGCCGAGTGCGTCCGTCGGGGCTACCTGCTCAGCTTCGCCGGCACGGTCACCTTCGCCAGCGCCGGGGCACTGCGGGAGGCCGCCGCGCTGACCCCGCTGGACCAGATCCTGGTGGAGACCGACGCCCCGTACCTCACTCCCGTCCCGCACCGAGGCCGGCCCAACGCCTCGTACCTGATCCCGCTGACCGTCCGGGCGCTGGCCGCCGCAACCGGCGCCGACCTCGACGAACTCTGTGCCGCCATCTCGGCCGCCGGGGAACGGGCCTTCGGTCCCTGGCACCCGGCCGGCGTCGGCGGCTGACCCGTACGCTGTCGGGTTATGGCCGCAGACCTGCTCGGCCCGGCGGAGATCCGGGACCTCGCCGCCCGGCTCGGCGTCGCACCCACCAAGAAGCTCGGCCAGAACTTCGTGCACGACCCCAACACGGTCCGCCGGATCGTCGCCACCGCCGGTCTCGCTCCCGACGACGTGGCGTTGGAGGTGGGCCCCGGACTGGGTTCGCTCACCCTCGCCCTGCTGCCCGCCGCCGCCCACGTGCACGCCGTCGAGATCGACGCCACGCTGGCCGCCGCGCTCACCGGCACCGCCGGCCGGCATGCCGGCCCGGCCGCCGACCGACTCACCGTGCACCACGCGGACGCCCTGCGGATCACCGCCGCCGACCTGGCCGACCCGGCGCCCACCGCGTTGGTGGCGAACCTGCCCTACAACGTCGCCGTACCCGTGGTGCTGCACCTGCTCGCCGTGTTGCCCAGCCTCCGGCACGGACTGGTGATGGTGCAGAAGGAGGTAGCCGACCGGCTCGTCGCCGGTCCCGGCTCCAAGGTGTACGGCATACCGTCGGTCAAGCTGGCCTGGTACGCCCACGCCCGGGCCGCCGGAAAGGTGCCGCCGAACGTGTTCTGGCCGGTGCCGAACGTCGACTCCGGTCTGGTCGCCTTCTCCCGCCGCGAGCCGCCCCGCGCCGACGTACCCCGCGAGCAGGTCTTCTCGGTGGTGGACGCCGCCTTCGCGCAGCGGCGCAAGACCCTGCGCGCTGCCTTGGCCGGCTGGGCCGGCGGCGCCGACCGGGCCGCCGC